>NZ_JBKGGT010000016.1:0-128781 GCF_052041995.1 Pseudomonas sp. SMV7
TTTCGTCTCAACCGAGGCGCGCATTCTACGCTTTCCTCATTGCCTGTCAAGCGTTTATTTTGAAGTTTTTCGCGAGAAACTCGTTTAGCTTCAAACACTTGACCCAACATGATGGCTTGCTTCGCTTCGCTACCGCGTTGGAGTGGGGCGCATTATAGGGCGATATCCGAAGCGGTCAACCTTTAATTTCAAAGATCAGAATATTTCTGAAAATCGACGGCGACAGGGCTGACGTGTGCCCGGGCCAACCCACCTGTGCGGTCCCTGGTGCCTGCGGTGTCTGTTCCCTTCCAGAGCAATTGCGCACTATAGTGCTCACTTCAACCTGCCACGGATCGCCGCACAGAAATGAACACCCAACCCCGCAGCCTGGCCGCTACCCTGTTCCCGATCGGCCTGCTGCTCATCGCCATGGCCTCGATACAGTCCGGTGCCTCCCTGGCCAAAAGCATGTTCCCCATCGTTGGTGCACAAGGCACGACCACCCTGCGCCTGATCTTCGCCAGCATCATCATGCTGCTGATACTGCGCCCGTGGCGCGTCCGCATGACAGGCAACACCCTGCGCAACGTGATCATCTATGGCCTGGCGCTGGGTGGCATGAACTTCCTCTTCTATATGGCCCTGCGCACGGTACCGATCGGTATCGCCGTGGCACTGGAATTCACCGGGCCACTGGCGGTGGCGATCTTCTCCTCGCGTCGGCCAATCGACTTCCTGTGGATTGCCCTGGCCATCGTCGGCCTGCTGCTGTTGCTGCCGGCTGGCGATGGCGGGCAGGCCCTCGACCCGGTCGGCGCCGCCTATGCCCTGGGCGCCGGTGTGTGCTGGGCCCTGTACATCCTGTTCGGGCAACGGGCCGGGGCCGAGCACGGCATCCAGAGCGCAGCGCTCGGGGTGGTGGTGGCTGCCCTGTTCGTCGCCCCCATCGGTATCGCCCACGCTGGCACCACCTTGCTCACGCCCGCGGTGATCCCCATGGCCCTGGGCGTTGCGGTGCTGTCCACCGCCCTGCCCTACAGCCTGGAGATGGTCGCGCTAACGCGTATTCCGGCGCGCACCTTCGGCACCCTCATGAGCATCGAACCGGCGTTCGGCGCGCTGTCCGGCCTGCTGTTTCTCAGCGAGGTGCTGACGCTTACCCAATGGCTGGCAATTCTGGCGATCATCACTGCGTCGGTCGGCACCACATTGTCCATGCGCAAGGAGCCGAGCCCGGCGGTCGCCGCAGACTGACATGAGAAATAGTTTCATTTGAGGCAGGAATAGTGATTGTGGCGACCGCCCTCGCTGATTAAGCTGTCACAAAATCATCATCTTTACGCTATCTACTGGACCGAACACGGACGCTGGGGAATTTTCAGGAAGAACCAAAGCGATAACGACGGGGCCAGACAGCTGATCCGCTCCGCATTTAAGGACAGGAATGAAACGTATTTTTCTCATCCTGGCCATCTTGGCCATTGCTGGATGTGCTGCCACGGCCAAGACCGAGGTCAAAAGGGGCAAGAAGGGCCTGCATATCAGTTGCTCCGGCCTTTCTTCGTCGTGGGACAATTGCTACAGCAAGGCTGCAAGTTCCTGCAGCACGCGTGGTTACCGCGTCATTGCCCGGTCTGGCGATAGCGACGAAGAAGCCGGTGACTACCTGTTCGGTATCAACCCGGCGGGCTACACCAGCCGCAGCATGATCGTCATCTGCAAATAACGGAAAGGGCAGCTTGCACGCTGCCCTTTTCGTTTGCGCTGCCTTACACCGGCGCAGTGCGCGCTTCCAGCCAAGCCAGCGCTTCGCCCTGGAGCAACGGCGCCAGTCGCTCACGCACCTGGGCGTGGTAACCATTCAACCAGTCCAATTCCTCTCTGGCCAGCAGTTCGGGCAACAGGCAACGGGTGTCGATCGGGCACAGCGTCAGGGTTTCAAAGTTGAGGAACTCGCCAAACGCGCTCTTGCCGGCCTCGCGCGTGGCGACCAGGTTTTCGATGCGCACGCCCCACTGCCCTGGTCGGTAAGTGCCCGGCTCGATCGAGCTGATCATGCCCGGTTGCATCGCGGTCTGCGGTGTAGGCGCCGCCTGATAGGCAATCACCTGCGGCCCCTCGTGCACGTTCATGAAGTAACCCACCCCATGCCCGGTGCCGTGGCCATAATCCACCTGGTCAGCCCAGATCGGTGCCCGCGCAATGGCGTCCAGCAAAGGCGACAGCACGCCACGCGGGAAGCTGGCACGCGACAGGGCGATCATGCCCTTGAGCACCCGCGTGCAGTCTTGCTTCTGCTGCAGGCTGGGGCTGCCTACCGGCACCATGCGGGTGATGTCGGTGGTACCGCCGAGGTATTGCCCACCCGAATCGATCAGCAGCAGGCCATCGCCCTCGATGACCGCGTGCGACTGTTCGGTGGCGCGGTAATGCGGCATGGCGCCGTTGCCATTGAAGGCGGCAATGGTCGCGAAACTCAACGAAACAAAGCCTGGACGGCGGGCGCGCGCGGCCCGCAACTGTTCGTCGATGGTGAGTTCGGTAATGACTTCCTGACCGAGGCGGGCTTCGAACCAGGCGAAGAATTCGCACAAGGCTGCGCCGTCCTGCTCCATCGCCTGGCGGATGTGAACCAGGTCGTCCTCCCCCTTGCACGCTTTGCTCAGGGTGGTGGGGTTGATCCCCTCTATCAGTTCAACCCCGGCGGCCAGGTTGTCCAGCAGGCCACAAGTGACCCGGGCCGGGTCGACCAGCAAGCGGCTGCCGGCCTGCAGGGCGCCAAGGGCCGCGCCTGCCTCGGCGTAGTCGCGCACCTCGATGCCATCGGCGTCCAGCACCTGGCGCAGATGGTCATCGAGCTTGTCCAGGCCAACGAACAGGACGGCTTGCTGCTGGCTGATCAGGGCGAAGGCCAGGAACACCGGGTTATAGGACACATCACTGCCGCGCAGGTTGAACAGCCAGGCGATGTCATCCAGGCTGGCGATGAAATGCCAGTCGGCTCCCTTGGCCTTAAGGCTCTGGCGCAACTGCTGGAGTTTTTCCGCCCGGCTGACCGTAGCGTGGGGCGGCAAGTGCTGGTAAACCGGGTTGCCCGGCAGCGCCGGGCGCCCATCCCAGACCTGCTCCAACAGGTCCTTGTCTGTCACCAGTCGTGCCCCGCGCAGCTTCAGCCGCTCGCCCAGCTGGCGTGCTGACGCCAAGGCCATGACCGCACCATCCACGGCCACGCTGCCATCGGGCTCGACGTTAT
Organism: Pseudomonas sp. SMV7; assembly: GCF_052041995.1. NCBI lineage: Bacteria > Pseudomonadati > Pseudomonadota > Gammaproteobacteria > Pseudomonadales > Pseudomonadaceae > Pseudomonas > Pseudomonas sp. SMV7. Next base: position 3,236 of record NZ_JBKGGT010000016.1, read on the forward strand.
CGCCCAGCCATTCCAGCGCGCCAGGCTTGCCTGGGAGCAGCTTCATCAATTCGATGCCGGTGCCTGACAGCTCATGCTCCGCCTGTTCCCAATACCGGCTATCGACCCATAACCCGGCAAAACCAGCCGTGACCACCAGCGTGCCCACCGAGCCGTGGAACCCAGACAGCCATCGCCGCCCCTGCCAGTAGCCCGGCAGGTATTCGGAAAGATGGGGGTCGGCCGAGGGTACCAGCAGGGCATCGATGCCCTCTGCGTCCATGGCCTGGCGAACCTGCGCCAAGCGCTGCGGCACGCTTTGCTCAAGGGTGGTCTGAACGTTCATGCGCTCTCCTGCGGCTACATCACGGTTGATCCAGTGTGCCGATAATGGAACAGCCGTCGAAGCCCTGCAATCGTGGCGACCGACACACGGCATGCATTGCCCGCCACGCCCTGCGCAAGCCAGACATTTCCTACAGCACGGCCAGGACCACCGATCAACTCCCGCTGAACTTCGCCAAAGTAGCGGCTTCACACAGATACATTCATTGCATAAGGCAAATGACCATGCCCAATGCCTGCGCCCCTAAAAGCGGCGTGGTGCTGCTCGACACCCGGGTGCGCACCCCTGACCATGAGCATGCCGTGCATCTCAAGCTTGCCGAAGGCCTGGCCCGCCTGCTGGGTTGCCCGCATGTGCAGCCCAGCCAGCCGCCGACCGCAGCCGATGGCTATTATTACTTGCCCACCGAAACCTTGGTCGACCCCAGGCGCCAGTCCGCCCTGGGCATCCAAAGCGAACACGACCTGTTCGGCGGCCTGGTCGCCTACCCCTACATGGCGACCAAGGCCATTTCGCACCCGTTACCGGGCGGGGCCAGTTTCCCTCAGGGCTGGACCGATGCCTTCGCCCGGCACGCCAGCGACGCCCTGTTGCGCGGCTACACAGTGTTCAGCAAAGCCGACGCGCGCAACGCTGCACGCCTGCTGCTGCGGGACGGCCCATTGCGGATCAAGCCGGTGCTGGCTTGTGCAGGCCGCGGGCAAGCGGTCATTACCGCGGCGGATGCGCTGGAACCATTGCTGGCCGGCATGGATGACCAGCAGCTGGCACTGTGGGGGCTGGTCCTCGAAGAAGACCTGAGCGAAGTGCAGACCTTCAGCGTCGGTCAGGTACGCGTCGCCGGGCAGACCTGCAGTTACCACGGCACCCAACACCTGACCCGCGATCATCAGGGTAGCGAAGTCTATGGCGGCTCCGACCTGGTGCTGGTGCGCGGCGGCTACGATGCACTACTGCAGCTAGCACTGGAGGACCACGTGCGCCTGGCCATCAACCAGGCAATCGTCTACGAGCAGGCAGCCGAGCGGCACCTGCCGGGCTTCATCGCCTCCCGCCGCAACTACGACATCGCCCGCGGCTTCACCGCCCAGGGCCACTTGCGCAGCGGCGTACTCGAACAATCCTGGCGACTGGGCGGCGCCAGCAGTGCCGAACTGCTGGCCTTGCAAGCCTTTGCCGACGACCCGGCATTGCAACAGGTGCGAGCTTCCACCCATGAAGTATTCGGTACCCCCGAATTGCCCACTGACGCCACCCTCTTCTACCAAGGAAACGACAGTGAACTCGGACAACTCAGCAAATTTGCGCGGATTCGCGAATATGACCATTCAGAGTGAAACCGTTGAACTGCAGGTCGAGGGTGACAGCATCGTCGGCACCCTGGTCAGCCCTGGCAGCAAGATGCCGGGCATTCTCTTCGTGCATGGTTGGGGCGGCAGCCAGCAACGCGACCTGGCACGTGCCCGGCACATCACCGGGCTGGGCTGCGTGTGCATGACCTTCGATCTGCGCGGCCACGAGAAGACCGAAAGCCAACGGCTGACCGTTACCCGCGAACAGAACCTCATGGACCTGATCGTGGCCTACGACCGCCTGGTCAGCCACCCTGCCGTCGACAGCAGCGCCATCGCCATCATCGGCAGCAGCTATGGCGGCTACCTGGCCACCCTGCTGACCCGCGAGCGGCCAGTCAAATGGCTGGCCCTGCGCGTACCGGCCATGTATTGGGACGAGGAGTGGGAGATTCCCAAGCAGACCCTCGACCGGCAGCGCCTGAACGCTTACCGCCAGCGCCCGCTCGGCCCGGCGGACAACCGTGCACTGGCGGCCTGCGCCGAGTTCGCTGGCGACGTGTTGCTGGTGGAGTCCGAACAGGACGACTACGTGCCGCACAGCACGCTGATGAGCTACCGCTCGGCATTCGTCAGCGCCCACTCGCTCACCCACCGCATCGTCGACGGCGCCGACCATGCGTTGTCCAGCGAAGCGAGCCAGAAAGCCTACAGCTCGATCCTGGCGTCCTGGATCAGCGAAATGGTCATCGGCGCCCGGTTGGACCGCTATCCACACTATGCGCCCTGGTATGCCTGAGCATCACTCAGTTGACAATGCAGGCCGCCATCGGCACCACGCACCAGGCTGCGCAGCGCCTGGTAGGCGGCAAACCTGACGCCACGCGCCTGATGCCGGGCAAGCAGTTCGAGAAACGGCTCTTCGACGAAATGCACGGCTGCTGCTGCCCACGCCTGGCGGGACTGCCATTGCAGGTACTGCAACACCCGGCTGCCATCGTCACTGGCCTGAATGCTGACCCCCTGTAGCCCTTCACAGCGTATGGCCAGCTCTTCGCTGCGCGCCACCAGCGCCTGGGCCAATGCCGGCTGGCAGACGCCGGGCACTTCATATTCGATCAACTGGGTAAACCACAGGGCATGGGGTGTTGCGATCATGAGCAGTCTCCTTGCTACGGACGCATGCAGCGCGATGCCGGGCAGGGTAAAACCTCAAGTTATATCAAGGTCAAGCGTTTTTCCGCGGCGGATGCGCTGCACTCGCCCTGGCCGGATACCGCAAAGCGCCGGCGATAATCACTCGGTGTGAGGCCGGTGATGCGCTGAAACACCTTGCGAAACGCGCCCGGGTCCTGATAACCGACACCCCAGGCGATCTGATCGACGCTACGCCGGGTGAACTCCAGCAAGCGGCACGCCCGGCCAACCCGCACGTGCTGGCAGTACTCGGTCGGCCGTAACCCGGTTGCGGCACGAAAACGGCGCAGGAAGGTGCGTGCCTCCAGCCCCGCGCAGGCTGCCATGCCGGACAGGTCGGCATCCTGCCCGCCATTGCCTTGCAGCCAGTGCTGGACTTTCAGCACCGCCTCGTCGCCATGTTCCAGGCGCGGGCGGAACACGGCCCCCGGCAACGGCGCCGCCACCGGCTCCACTGCCAGGTAACGGGCGGTTTCCCGTGCCAAGGTCGCCCCCATGAAGCGCTCCAGCAAACGCAAGCCCAGGTCGGTCCAGGCCATCAAGCCGGCCGAGGTGATCAGGTCGCCATCATCGAGCAGCGGCTGCTGGGCTTCGACCCGTACCCTGGGAAAGCGCTGGGCCAACGCCTGCACGTAGTTCCAGTGGGTACAGGCCGGGCGCCCGTCGAGCAGGCCACTGGCCGCGATGAAGAACACACCGATGCACACCGACGCCAGCACCGTACCACGCCCGTGCAGCTCGCGTAGCGGCACGCGGTGGCGCTCCAGCAGCTCGGCTTGCGGTGCCGACTCCAGGCTCGGCGGTATGATCAGCACACGCAGCTCGGACACAGCGACGCCAGGGCTTTCGGGGGCAGGCTGCAATTGCCCCGTCTCGTCAGCCTGCCAGAAGCTGACGCGTACCCGCGGCAATTCGACGGCGCCCAATTCGGCAGCTACCCGGTTGGCCACCAGAAACAGGTCGGCCAGGCCGTGCACGGCAGCACGCTGCACGCCCTGGTACAGCAACAGGCCGATATCCAGGCTGGTGGCATTGTCAGTTTTTGCCCGCATAGTGTCGTTTGCGCCAATCCTCAGGTCAGTCGCCACAGCCTATAACTAACGTCATCCAACGACTACTGCCCAGGAGGCAGCATGAGCAAGCAGGCGCTGATCATCATCGACATTCAGAACGACTATTTCCCCGGCGGCAAATGGACCCTCGATGGCGCTGAACAGGCGGCCGACAACGCCGCACGGCTGCTGGCGGCGGCGCGCCAACGGGGCGACCTGGTGGTGCACGTGCGGCATGAGTTCGAGAGTGCCGATGCCCCGTTCTTCGCGCCGGGTTCGCAGGGCGCTGCCATCCACGCCAAGGTCCGGCCCGAAGCGGGTGAGCCGGTGGTGCTCAAGCACAAGGTCAATGCCTTCCTCGGGACCGACCTCGAACATACCCTGGACCAGCATGGTGTCGAAGCCCTGACCATCGTCGGCAGCATGAGCCACATGTGCATCGACGCCGCTACCCGTGCCGCAGCAGATCTGGGCTACCAGGTGACCGTGGCGCACGATGCCTGTGCAACCTTGCCCCTGGAGTTCGATGGCAAGCAGGTGCCGGCGGCGGACGTGCATGGTGCGGCAATGGCGGCGCTGGCGTTTGCCTATGCCAAGGTGGTGAACACCGACGAGCTGCTGAGAAGCTGAGCGGTGCCGGATTCGCTGGGGGCTGCCGTGCAGCTCCTACGCCGGCAAACTCAAATGACCACATTACGCACGAAGCGCACCGCCAAGGCCCCGTCATTGCGGTAGGCATACCGGCAGTTGCTGGGAAACACATGAAACTGGCCTTGCCGCAGGCAGTGCTCGGCCCCTTCGATGATCAATGTCAGCTGACCTTCGGCCACATAGATCTGCTCGCTCCAGCCCTCGGCGTCGGCCTCGCTGCAGTAGCACTCCCCGGGTGCCAGGGTCCACTCCCAAAGCTCCACCTCGCGCCTCGCCGGGCTGCTGCCCAGCAGCACCGCCCTGCTCTGCGGATGCTCACCCGCCCAGGCCAGTTCTTCGATGCGGCCCGGGTCGCGCTGGTCAGGTGCCTGGATCAGGGTACTGAAGGCCACCCCCAGGGCTTCGGCAATCAGGTCGAGGGTCGTCAGGCTGACATTCTTCTCGCCCGCCTCGATCGCCACCAGCATACGCCGGCTGACCCCGGAACGTTCGGCCAGCGCGGCCTGGCTGATACCTGCGGCGTTGCGCAGCCTGCGTACATTGAGGCTGACATGTTGCAGCACCGAAGCCCGGTGCAAAGATTCTTTGTGCACTATAGTGCTCACTGGTAGGAATTGCGCAGTATACTGCCCACTTTGCGGCGATTGTGCGCCGCCCCTTCCGAGTGCGCAAGACCATGAACCAGCCCAGCAGCAAGCCGACCCCTGCCCTCACCTTTCGCCTGAGCAAGGCCGAACTGGTGCTGGTGTTCATCACCATGCTGTGGGGTGGCACCTTCCTGCTGGTGCACAACGTGATGTCCGTCAGCGGGCCGATGTTCTTCGTCGGCCTGCGCTTCGCAGCCGCCGCGCTGTTCGTGGGTGTGGTCTCGGCGCGGGCGCTGCCAGGGCTGACGTTCACCGAACTCAAGGCCGGCATGTTGATCGGCGTGTCGATCATGCTCGGCTACGGCTTGCAGACCATGGGCCTGCAAACCATCAGCAGCAGCCAGTCGGCATTCATCACCGCGCTGTACGTGCCGTTCGTGCCGCTGCTGCAATGGCTGGTGCTGGGCCGGCGACCAGGCCTGATGCCGAGCATTGGTATCGGCCTGGCGTTCACCGGCCTGATGCTGTTGGCCGGGCCGGAAGGCGGCAGCCTGCACTTCAGCGAGGGTGAACTGGTGACCCTGGTCAGTGCGGTGGCCATCGCCGGCGAAATCATCCTGATCAGCCGCTACGCCGGTCAGGTCGATGTACGCCGGGTCACGGTAGTGCAACTGGCGACCGCCTCGCTGCTGGCATTCCTGATGATCGTGCCAACCCAGGAGCGCATTCCCGATTTTTCCTGGCTGCTAGTGGCCAGTGCGGTGGGCCTGGGTGCGATGAGCGCAGTGATCCAGGTGGCGATGAACTGGGCACAGAAATCGGTCTCACCCACCCGCGCCACCCTGATCTATGCTGGCGAGCCCGTGTGGGCCGGGATCGTCGGGCGTGTTGCCGGCGAACGCTTGCCGGGCGTGGCACTGCTCGGCGGCCTGTTGATCGTGATCGCGGTTGTGGTCAGCGAACTCAGGATGCGCCGCACCGAGGAAAACCAGACAGCACTGGCGGCACAGAGTGAACGCTGACGGCACGCCCACCTCTAAACCTGCGGCTATGCTTTGTAAGAAAGTGTTATAAAAAACCAGCGCTTCACAGCCTGTTTGTAGGATTCTGCGACACCTTGCGTGTTGGTGATCACACCGCTGGCACGTATGATTCCTGGCAAACTTCTCCAGAATAGGCCGCTATGTCATTGATAGTGCTACTGCTTCTGCCGTTCGTTGGCAGTTGCCTGGCAGCCGTGCTGCCGCACAACGCACGTAACGCGGAGTCCATTCTCGCCGGGCTCGTCGCCCTGGTCGGCACGGTCCAGGTAGCACTGCTGTATCCTCAGGTTGCCCACGGCGGCGTGATCCGCGAAGAATTCCTCTGGCTACCCAGCCTGGGCCTGAACCTGGTGCTGCGCATGGACGGCTTCGCCTGGCTGTTCGCGCTGCTGGTGCTGGGCATCGGTGCACTGGTGTCGCTGTATGCGCGCTACTACATGTCGCCACAAGACCCGGTACCACGCTTCTTCGCCTTTTTCCTGGCCTTCATGGGCGCCATGCTCGGCCTGGTGATTTCCGGCAACCTGATCCAGCTGGTGTTCTTCTGGGAACTCACCAGTCTGTTCTCCTTCCTGCTGATCGGCTACTGGCACCACCGTGCCGACGCCCGTCGCGGTGCCTACATGGCGCTGATGGTCACGGGCGCGGGCGGCCTGTGCCTGCTGGCAGGCGCCCTGCTGCTCGGCCACGTGGTAGGCAGCTACGACCTAGACAAGGTCCTGTCTGCTGGCAACGTCATCCGCCAGCATGCACTGTACCCAGTGTTGCTGCCGCTGATCCTCATCGGCGCCCTGAGCAAGAGCGCACAGTTCCCCTTCCAGTTCTGGCTGCCCCATGCCATGGCAGCACCGACCCCGGTATCGGCCTATCTGCATTCGGCGACCATGGTCAAGGCCGGGGTGTTCCTGTTGGCGCGCTTGTGGCCGGTGCTCTCGGGCAGTGAAGAGTGGTTCTGGATCGTCGGTGGTGCAGGCGCGCTTACCCTGCTGCTCGGCGCCTTTGCCGCCATGTTCCAGAACGACCTCAAGGGCCTGCTGGCCTATTCGACCATCAGCCACCTGGGCCTGATTACCCTGCTGCTTGGCCTCAACAGCCCGCTGGCCGCCGTTGCCGCCGTGTTTCACATTCTCAACCATGCCACCTTCAAGGCTTCGCTGTTCATGGCCGCTGGCATCATCGACCATGAAAGCGGCACCCGGGACATCCGCCGCCTGAGCGGCCTGGTCCGCCTGGTGCCGTACACCGCCACCCTGGCGATGGTGGCCAGCGCCTCGATGGCCGGCGTGCCGTTGATGAACGGCTTCCTGTCCAAGGAAATGTTCTTTGCCGAAACGGTATTCATCAGTTCCACCGCCTGGGTGGAGGCCACCCTGCCGCTGATCGCCACCCTGGCCGCGACCTTCAGCGTGGCCTACGCACTGCGCTTCACCGTCGACGTGTTCTTCGGCCCCAGCGCCACGGACCTGCCGCATACCCCGCACGAACCGCCACGCTGGATGCGCGCGCCAGTCGAGCTGCTGGTGCTCACCTGCCTGGTGGTGGGCATCTTCCCGGCCCAGTCGGTCGGCCCGCTACTGGCCGCCGCCGCGCTACCGGTGGTGGGGGGCACCCTGCCGGAATACAGCCTGGCCGTCTGGCACGGCTGGAACGCGCCACTGATCATGAGCCTGGTGGCCATGGCTGGCGGTACCGTGCTGTACCTGGTACTGCGCAAACAGCTGCGCCTGGGCCGTTTCCCGTACCCGCCGCTGATCGAGCGTTTCAACGGCAAGCGCCTGTTCGAGCAAGGCCAGGTGCAACTGATGTTGCTGGCGCGGCGCATCGAACGCCTGCTCACCACTCGCCGCCTGCAGTCGCAATTGTTCATGCTGGTGCTCGCCGCCTTCGTCGCCGGCCTCATCCCCATGCTCTATAGTGGCCTGAGCTGGGGTGAGCGGCCAAAGATTCCCGGTTCGGGCGTGTTCGTCGCGCTGTGGCTGATTGCGATCGCCTGCGCCATCGGTGCCGCTTACCAGGCCAAGTACCACCGCCTGGCAGCGCTGACCATGGTCAGTGTCTGCGGGCTGATGACCTGCATCACCTTCGTCTGGTTCTCGGCGCCCGATCTGGCGCTGACCCAGCTGGTGGTGGAAGTGGTCACCACCGTGCTGATCCTGCTCGGCCTGCGCTGGCTGCCACGGCGGATCGAAGGTGTGTCGCCACTGCCGGGCAGCCTGGATCGTGCGCGCATGCGTCGCCTGCGCGACCTGCTGCTGGCGGTGCTGGTAGGTGGCGGCATGGCGGTGCTGTCCTACGCCATGTTGACCCGGCCAACGCCCAACGACATTTCCTCGTTCTACCTCAGCCGTGCGCTGCCCCAGGGCGGTGGCACCAACGTGGTCAACGTGATGCTGGTCGACTTCCGTGGTTTCGATACCCTCGGTGAAATTACCGTGCTGGTGGCCGTTGCGCTGACCGTGTTCGCCCTGCTGCGGCGCTTCCGCCCTCCGAAGGAAAGCATGCAGCTGCCATCGCAGCAGCGCCAGCTGGCACCCGACGTGGTCACCGACCTGATCAACCCGCGGCATGCCACCGACACCGCGCTGGGCTTCATGATGGTCCCCGCAGTGCTGGTGCGCCTGCTGCTGCCGATCGCCCTGCTGGTATCGATGTACCTGTTCATGCGTGGTCACAACCAGCCCGGGGGCGGCTTCGTCGCCGGCCTGGTGATGTCGGTGGCGTTCATCCTGCAGTACATGGTCGCCGGTACCCAGTGGGTCGAGGCGCAGATGAGCTTGCGGCCGTTGCGCTGGATGGGCACCGGGCTGCTGTGTGCAACCCTGACCGGGGTGGGCGCCATGCTGTTCGGCTACCCGTTCCTTACCACCCATACCGCCCACGTGCACTTGCCGTTGCTCGGTGACGTGCACGTGGCCAGCGCGCTGTTCTTCGATGTTGGCGTGTTCACCGTGGTGGTCGGCTCGACCCTGCTGATCCTCACCGCCCTGGCGCACCAGTCGGTGCGCGCCTACCGCCCGGGCAACCCGGCGAAAACCAGCCAAGCAGGAGCCGCCTGATGGAAGAAGTGATTGCAATCGCCATCGGTGTCCTGGCCGCCTCGGGGGTGTGGCTGATCCTGCGTCCGCGCACCTATCAGGTGATCATGGGCCTGTGCCTGCTGTCGTATGGAGTCAACCTGTTCATCTTCAGCATGGGCAGCCTGTTCATCGGCAAGGAACCGATCATCAAGGACGGCGTGCCCCAGGACCTGCTGCACTACACCGACCCGCTGCCGCAGGCGCTGGTGCTCACCGCCATCGTCATCAGTTTCGCCATGACCGCGTTGTTCCTGGTGGTGTTGCTGGCTTCGCGCGGCCTGACCGGTACCGACCACGTCGACGGCCGGGAGCGTGACGAATGAGCGGCATGAGCCAACTGATCATCGCGCCCATCCTGCTGCCGCTGGTAACCGCAGCGGTGATGTTGCTGCTGGGCGAGAAACACCGGCAGCTCAAGGCCCGGCTGAACCTGCTGTCGACCTTTACCGGCCTGGCCATCGCGGTCAGCCTGCTGTTGTGGGTGCGCATCCAGGGCCAGGCAGAATCGATCGGCGTGTACCTGCCGGGCAACTGGCCGGCGCCGTTCGGCATCGTGCTGGTGGTCGACCACCTGTCGGCGCTGCTGCTGGCCCTCACCGGCACCATCGGTTTCAGTACCCTGCTGTTTGCCCGGGCCCGTTGGGATGCTGCCGGTGCCAGCTTTCACGCGCTGTTCCAGATCCAGCTGATGGGCTTGTACGGTGCCTTCCTCACCGCCGACCTGTTCAACCTGTTCGTATTCTTCGAGGTGCTGCTGGCCGCCTCCTATGGCTTGCTGCTGCACGGTTCTGGCCGCGCCCGGGTACGCGCCGGCTTGCACTACATCGCCATCAACCTGTTTGCCTCGTCACTGTTCCTGGTCGGCGCGGCGATGCTGTACGGCGTGACCGGCACCCTGAACATGGCAGACCTGGCCGTGAAGATCCCGCTGGTGCCAGAGGCCGATCGTGGCTTGCTGCATGCCGGTGCGGCCATCCTGGCCATCGCCTTCCTGGCCAAGGCCGGCATCTGGCCATTGAACTTCTGGCTGGTACCGGCCTATGCCTCCGCCAGTGCGCCAGTGGCGGCGCTGTTCGCGATCATGACCAAGGTCGGCCTGTATGCCGTGCTGCGCCTGTGGACCCTGCTGTTCTCGGGGCAGGCCGGGGCTTCGGCGCACTTCGCTGGCGAATGGCTGGTAGCGGGTGGCCTGGTCACCCTGGCGGTGGCGGCGGTCTCGATCCTGGCCGCGCAGCGCCTGGAGCGCATGGCCGCCCTCAGCATCCTGGTCTCGGCCGGCACCCTGCTCGCTGCCATCGGCTTCGCCCAGTCGGCGCTGACCGGTGCAGCGCTGTTCTACCTGGTCAACTCGAGCCTGGCGCTGTGCGCACTGTTTCTGCTCGCCGAGCTGGTCGAACGCTCGCGCTCGGCCAATGAAGCGCCGCTGGAGGAAGAGGAAGACGCCATGCCGCCGCCGCTGGAGTCACTGCACCCACCCAAGGGCATCAACCTCGACGACGAACAGAAGGTGGTGATCGGCCAGATCATCCCGTGGACCATGGCATTCCTCGGCCTCAGCTTCATCGCCTGTGCCCTGCTGATCATTGGCATGCCACCGCTGTCAGGCTTTATCGGCAAGCTCAACCTGATCAGCGCACTGTTCAATCCCCAAGGCCTGGGTGTGCCACCCGAGCAACCCCTGGGGACATCCGGCTGGGGCCTTGTGACCTTGCTGATCCTGTCAGGCATGGCCTCGCTGATCGCCTTTGGCCGCGTCGGCATCCAGCGTTTCTGGAAGCCCGAGGAGCGCCCATCGCCGCTACTGCGCCGCTATGAATGCCTGCCCATCGTCATCCTGCTCGGCCTGTGCATCTTCCTCAGCCTCAGGGCCGAGCCATTATTGCGTTATACCCAGGACACCGCTGCCAGCCTGCAGGCTCCCGAGCTTTACATCCAGGCAGTGATGGCCGCCCGGCCGATCCCTGGTCCCACCTCGCTCGACGTACAGGTACAGCCATGAAGCGACTGTTCCCTGCCCCGCTGTTATCGCTGTCGCTGTTCGCGCTGTGGCTGTTGCTGAACCTTTCGCTCAGCCCTGGCAACCTGCTGCTGGGGGCCGTGCTTGGCGTGCTGGCACCGCTACTGATGGCACCGCTGCGCCCGCAGCATGCCCATGTGCGGCGGCCGCTGGCCGTTGCCCGGCTGCTCGGCCGGGTCGCTGTCGACGTGATCATGTCCAACCTGCTGGTCGCACGTGGCGTGCTGCGTGCCGGCAAGCAGCCGCCATGCTCGGCATTCGTGCACATCCCGCTGAGCCTGCGCGATGCGCATGGCCTGGCGGCGCTGTCGATGATTACCACGGTGGTGCCCGGCACGGTCTGGTCCGAGCTGGCGCTGGACCGCAGCGTATTGCTGCTGCATGTGTTCGACCTGGATGACGAGGCGGCCTTCATCCGGCATTTCAAGGACACCTACGAACGCCCGCTGATGGAGATCTTCCAATGACAGGCCTGCTCGCCAATGCTGTCCTCGCCAGCCTGTTCATCTTCGCCCTGGCCATGGCCATGGCGCTGATCCGGCTGTTCCGCGGCCCCTCCGCGCAGGACCGGGTCCTGGCGCTGGACTACCTGTACATCCTGGCCATGCTGACCATGCTGGTGCTGGGCATCCGTTATGCCAGCGACACCTACTTCGAAGGTGCCCTGCTGATTGCGCTATTCGGCTTCGTGGGCTCGTTTGCCCTGGCCAAGTTCCTGCTGCGCGGTGAGGTGATCGAATGACCGAGTCCCTGCAACTACCGCTTTGGGTAGAGCTGGCTACCGCCGTACTGCTGCTGGTCGGCAGCCTGTTCGCGCTGATCGGTGCCGTGGGCCTGTTGCGTCTGAAGGACTATTTCCAGCGCATGCACCCGCCGGCACTGGCCTCGACCATCGGCGCCTGGTGCGTGGCACTGGCCTCGATCATCTACTTTTCCTGGCTCAAGGAAGCCCCGGTGCTGCACGCCTGGCTGATTCCGATCCTGTTGTCGATTACCGTGCCGGTAACCACGCTGCTGCTGGCCCGGGCAGCGCTGTTCCGCAAGCGCATGGCCAACGAGCCGGTGCCGGAAGAAGTCAGCAGCGGCCGTGATCGCGGCAACTGACAAGTCGCTTCACGCCTGGCTGAGGCGCTGCAACTCGCGGCGGACCATGGCCACATAAGGCGGCGGGCCAAGGCGGTACAATTCGCTGGCGACCCAGGTCAACCAGGCGCCTTGCAGTTCTGCGCGCCTGGCCAGCAAACGCTCGGCTTCGGCCACGGCACCAGCCTGATGCTGGCGATGAAACTCGGCACGCGTGGCGGGCGTGGCGTCACTGTGGGTCATTCACTGGCCTTGAAGGTGGTCAGTTCACCTTTGCGCCACTTGGCGACCTTGCCAGTCACCGTCTTCAGCAACTTGCCCAGGCCTTCCTGTATTTGCTGCTGCGCAGCGAACACCAGCATGACACCGTGGCCTTCACGGAACACGATGCCTTCGCCTTCGGGGACCGAGACGAAGGCGTAATCGCCTACGCCATAGACGTTCAGCTTGATTTCGCGAAAGCGCATTTCCAGTTTGCCACCTTCCCGGCTGGGCAGTACGGCGGCGCGGAAGTGGTCGCCGACTTTCAGTTCGAGGCGCTGCTTGTCATCGACCACCAATGCGCTTTCGGTGTCAATCTCGGCCATGTACAGGCCTTCGGGATTCTGTTCGGTGACATAGACAAAGCGGCCCTGGAACAGCTGGGCCAATTTACCGCGCAAGTCGCCCAGGGCGAATAACGCATGGGTATCAAGAGTGCTAACTGCCAATGAAGTAATCCTCAACCGGTTACATCCCGCGCTCACCCAAGCTCGGTGAAACACGGCCATTTCTTGTCGATGGCGAAAAGAGTAATGAAGCGATATACGAAGCGTCTGTACCCGCCGGCGATGCGGCGTGCGGGATTCTTTACTCTGGCTTGCCAGATCTGGCCTCAATACAGGCTTTCGGCATATTCCCGATCCGGGAAGTGTAATGTCTGACAGCAAACCCGCCAGAAAGGTGCGACAGGTAATGCCGGAACGCACGTGAAAACGGGGCCGGCAATCCATCAGTGCATTACTGAGGGCAGAATATGCACGAAAACACCGAAATCCGTCGAGAGGCAAAGCGCTTTTCTTGTCGTTGAAACAGCCTGCTCTGCTTTTACCGAGGCCGGCGCAATCGACGCGCTCAGGCCGCCCAGCCTTTCTTCAACTTCTGCAACCAGGCTGCCTGGCACTCCAGCGCCTCTTCGCGCGTGGCGAAGACGGTGCCGCGGCGCTCGCCATTGACCAGCACCACCCAGCAGATGCGTTTACCCAGCGCCCGCAGCGTGGCCGGCACACCCGAGCCAATCATCACGGCGACATCGACCCGGCTATTCATCCTTCCTCCCGGAATTTAATTAGCACCCTAACGATGTAACCATGATACGCCCGCTCGCCGCGCGGAAACAGCGCATCCCGGTATAGCAGTATTACGCGCGGGGCAACAAAACCGCCGCCGGCAAAAAAACGCAAAAAGCCCCAGGGATCGCTCCGTGGGGCTTGCTCCACCGCGCGGGATTACACCTGGCGCTGGTGGCGATCGAGCTGCTCGTGGCGCTCCTGGGCTTCGATGCAGTACTTGGTGGTCGGGCTGATCAGCAGACGCTTCAGGCCGATCGGCTCACCGCTGTCATCGCACCAGCCGAAGCTCTCGTCGGCGATACGCTCCAGGGCCATTTCCAGCTGGGGCAGCAGACGCTGGTCGCGGTCGATGGCATTTACCAGCCAGCTACGCTCCTCTTCGACCGAAGCCACGTCGGCAGGGTCCGACGGGGTGTCCAGGCCTTCGATGGTGGCGCGGCTCAGCTCGATGCGTTCATGGGTTTCGACTTTCATCGCCTGCAGCAGGCCAGCGAAGAAAGCCAGCTGCTCAGCGTTCATGTAGTCATCGGCCGACATGGCCAGCAACTGTTCCTTGGTCATCGATTTCTCTATGAAAAAATGTGCATTTGGGCGATTCATATGCTGCCGACGCCTTGGCATCGGTGGCGGAATTCTTCAAGCGCCAACCGGCACTCTTTTACAGGGGGCGGAAGTCTAAGGCGCCACGTCGCGTGGAGCAACTGCAATCGGGTGGTAATTTGCTTCTATTGTGCAGAATCCGCTGGTCGGTGCTTGGTAGAGTGCTGGGGGGGTAGCCCGGGGAAACATGCGAGGGATTGGTTCGGGCTGCCAGGTGCTTGCCACGACATTTGCAGTGCCTGTGAGACCGAGCGCCGTGCGGGCGGCGCTCGGTCTTACAGGCGACGACCTCTCAAGGCCTGCACCTGAAAAGACTCAACGATCCTTGAACTGCGCCTCACGCTTGGCAATGAAGGCCGCCATGCCCTCTTTCTGGTCCTCGGTGGCGAACGCGGCATGGAACACTCGGCGTTCAAAGCGCACGCCTTCACTGAGGGTAACCTCAAACGCCCGATTGACGCTTTCCTTGACCATCATGCTCACCGGAATCGACTTGCTGGCAATGGTCGCCGCCACCTTCAGCGCCTCTTCCACCAACTCCGCCTGCGGCACGATACGCGCCACCAAACCAGCGCGCTCGGCTTCTTCGGCCCCCATCAGGCGGCCAGTCAGGCACAGTTCCATGGCCTTGGCCTTGCCGACCGCGCGGGTCAGGCGCTGGGTGCCGCCCATGCCCGGCAACACCCCGAGGTTGATTTCCGGCTGGCCGAACTTGGCGTTGTCCGCCGCCAGGATGAAGTCACACATCATCGCCAGCTCGCAGCCACCGCCCAGGGCAAAGCCGGCCACCGCGGCGATGATCGGCTTGCGTCGGTTGGCAATACGGTCGGCATCGCTGAACAGGTCGTCGACGTAGATCTGCGGGTATTGGAGCTCAGCCATTTCCTTGATGTCGGCGCCGGCGGCGAAGGCCTTGGCGGAACCGGTCAGCACCACGCAACCGATGTTCGGGTCACGCTCGAGCTGGTCCAGGGCCTGGTTGATCTCGCCGACGATCTGCGCATTCAACGCGTTCAGCGCCTGTGGGCGGTTGAGGGTGATCAGGCCGACCTTGCCGTGGATGTCCAACAGGATGGTTTCGAATGCCATGCAGTCTGCTCCTTCAAAGATTGCGCGCAATGACCATGCGCTGAATGTCGCTGGTGCCTTCGTAGATCTGGCAAACCCGAACGTCGCGGTAGATGCGCTCCAGCGGGAAGTCGCTCAGATAGCCATAACCGCCCAGGGTCTGCAAGGCATCCGAACAGACCTTTTCGGCCATTTCCGAGGCAAACAGCTTGGCCATCGACGCTTCCACCAGCGCCGGACGCCCGGCATCGCGCAACGCGGCGGCGTGCAGCACCATCTGCCGGGCCACGGCGATTTTCGTCGCCATGTCGGCCAGGCGGAACGCCACGGCCTGGTGTTCGATCAGCGCCTTGCCGAAGCTCTGCCGCTCGTTGGCATAGTCGCGCGCCACTTCGAACGCCGCGCGAGCCATGCCCACCGCTTGCGCGGCAATGCCGATACGGCCGCCTTCGAGGTTGGCCAGGGCAATCTTGTAGCCCTCACCCTCCGCGCCCAGGCGGTTGGCCACCGGCACGCGCACATTGTCGAAAACGATCTGGCAGGTGTCCGAAGCGTTCTGACCAAGCTTGTCCTCGACCCGCGCCACCTGGTAACCCGGCGAATCGGTGGGCACGATGAAGGCGCTGATGCCGCGCTTGCCGGCGTCCGGGTCGGTGACAGCGAACACGATCACCACCCCGGCGTTCTGCCCGGAGGTGATGAACTGCTTGCTGCCGTTGAGCACATAGTGGTCGCCATCCAGGCGCGCACGGGTCTTCAGGCTGCTGGCATCGGAGCCAGCCTGGGGTTCGGTCAGGGCGAAGGCGCCGAGCATCGCGCCGCTGGCCAGCGGGGCCAGGAACTGGGCTTTCTGCTGCTCGCTGCCAAAGCGCAGGATCGGCACGCAACCGACCGAGTTGTGCACGCTCATGATGGTCGAGCAGGCACCATCACCGGCGGCGATCTCCTCCAGGGCCATGGCATAGGCCACATAACCGGTGTCGCTACCGCCCCACTGCTCCGGCACCAGCATGCCGAACAGCCCCATCTCGGCCATTTCCTCGATGGCTTCCCTGGGGAAGCGATGTTGCTTGTCCCATTGCTCGGCAAACGGCTTCAAGCGCTCCTGGGCAAAGGCGCGCACGGCGTCGGCGATCTGTTGTTGTTCGTCAGTTACCAGCATGGTCCACCTCAGTACAGGCATTCGACAGCCATGGCCGTGGCTTCGCCACCGCCGATGCAAATGGCCGCCACGCCGCGGCGCAGGTTGTTCTGGCGCAGGGCCGAGAGCAGGGTCACCAGGATACGTGCGCCGGAGGCGCCGATCGGGTGGCCAAGGGCGCAGGCACCACCATGGATGTTGACCTTGTCGTGGGGCAGGTCGAGGTGCTTCATGGCCGCCAGGGTAACCACGGCGAAAGCCTCGTTGATCTCGAACAGGTCGACCTCGGCCAGGTTCCAGCCGGTGCGTTTCATCAGCTTGTCGATGGCGCCGATCGGAGCGGTCGGGAACAGTGCCGGGGTGTCGGCGAAGGCGGCATGGCCATGGATCACCGCCAGCGGCTTGAGGCCACGCTTGTCGGCTTCGGAGCGGCGCATCAGCACCAGCGCCGCGGCACCGTCGGAAATCGAACTGGAGTTGGCCGCAGTCACCGTACCGCCTTCGCGGAACGCTGGCTTGAGCTGCGGGATCTTGTCCAGACGCGCCTTGGGCGGCTGTTCGTCATCCTTGACAAGGCGCTTTTCCTTGCCCTCGGTGACTTCCACCGGGACGATCTCGGCGGCGAAACGGCCGTTGCTGATCGCTTCCTGGGCACGGGTCAACGAGGCGATGGCGAACTGGTCCTGGGCCTCACGGCTGAAGGCATTGGCCTGGGCGCAGTCTTCGGCGAAGGTGCCCATCAGCCGGCCCTTGTCGTAGGCGTCTTCCAGGCCGTCCATGAACATATGGTCGATGACCCGGCCGTGACCCATGCGATAGCCGCCACGGGCCTTGTCCAGCAGGTAGGGGGCATTGGTCATGCTTTCCATGCCACCGGCCACTACCACATCGGCGGTGCCAGCCAGCAGCAGATCATGGGCCATGATCGCCGCCTGCATGCCCGAACCGCACATCTTGTTCAGGGTGGTGCAGGTGGTGTGTTTGTCCAGCCCAGCCCCCAGCGCCGCCTGGCGGGCCGGCGCCTGGCCCTGACCAGCCGGCAGCACGCAGCCGAACAGGACCTGCTCGACACTGGCGGCATCGATGCCGGCGCGCTCGACGGCGCCGCGAATGGCCGCGCTGCCCAGTTGTGGCGCCGTCAGGCTCTTGAGGTCGCCCTGCAGGCCGCCCATGGGCGTGCGCACGGCGCTGACGATTACGATCGGGTCGTTGGCGAGGGTCATGTGGGTTCTCCTTACTTGGCAGCCATGCGCAGTGCACCGTCGAGGCGGATTACCTCGCCGTTGAGCATGCTGTTCTCGATGATGTGGCGGACCAGCGCGGCATATTCCTGCGGGCGACCCAGGCGTGGCGGGAACGGCACACCGGCTGCCAGCGATGCCCGTACTTCTTCGCTCATGCCGGCCATCATCGGGGTTTCGAAGATGCCAGGGGCGATGGTCATCACCCGGATGCCGAAGCGCGCCAGCTCGCGGGCGGCCGGCAGGGTCAGGCTGGCGACGGCACCCTTGGAGGCCGCGTAGGCGGCCTGGCCGATCTGGCCGTCATAGGCGGCGATGGAAGCGGTGTTGATGATCACCCCGCGCTCACCACTCTCGTCGGCCACCCCTTCGGCCATGGCCGCTGCGGCCAGGCGCAGCAGGTTGAAGCTGCCGATGAGGTTGACGTTGATGACCTTGGCAAAGCTGGCCAGGCCGTGCGGGCCCTGCTTGCCAAGCACTTTTTCGGCCCCGACGACACCGGCGCAGTTGACCAGCCCGTGCAGGCTGCCGAAGGCACGGATAGCCGCGTCGACCGCCGCCTGGGCAGCCTGCTCGTCGCTGATGTCGGCCACCGCGAAGCGGGCGTTGGCGCCCAGCTCGCGGGCCTTGGCTTCGACAGCCTGGGCATTGAGGTCGACCAGCATGACCTTGGCGCCGGCCTCGACCAGCATCTGCGCGGTGGCAGCCCCCAGCCCGGAGGCGGCGCCGCTGACGATGAAGTGTTTGTTGGCTATTTGCATGTTCGGTTTCCTTTCAGGCGCTGGCAGGGGTGGCCTGCTGCGCTTGTTGTTTGGCGACTTCCTGGTTACGCAGGATGAAGCGTTGCAGCTTGCCGCTCGGGGTCTTGGGCAGCTCGCTGACGAATTCGATTTCCCTGGGGTAGGCATGCGCATACAGGCGCTGGCGCACGTGCTGGCGCAGGGTTTCCTCCAGCTCGGCGCTGCCGAGATAGCCGCTGGCCAATACCACGAAGGCCTTGATCAGCTCGGTACGCTCGGGGTCCGGTTTGCCGATCACGGCAGCCTCGACCACTGCCGGGTGTTCGATCAGCGCGCTTTCCACATCGAACGGGCCAACCCGGTAGCCCGAAGTGGTGATCACGTCGTCGCTGCGGCCGACGAAGCTGATGCTGCCATCCGGGTTCAGCTCGACGGTGTCGCCGCTGAGGTAGTACTTGCCGACGAAGGCTCTGGTTGGCAGGCCGTGGTAGCCGGCGAACCAGCACAGCGGCGACTGTTCGCGGTCGACGGCCAGGATGCCCGGCTGGCCGGCGGGCAGTTCGTGGCCCTGCTCGTCCAGCACCACAATGCGGTGGCCAGGTATGGCGAAGCCGGCCGAGCCCAGGTGCACCGGGTGCCGCAGGCCATGGTGGTTGCACAGCACCATGCCCAGTTCGGTCTGGCCATAGTGGTCGTGGATGGTCACACCGAGCTCGTCGGCAAACCAGCGGATCACTTCCGGGTTGAGCGGTTCGCCGGCGCTGCTGACCACGCGCAGGCGGCCCTTGACCGGCCTGGCGAAGTCGTCGCCGGCGGCAATCAGCAGGCGGTAAGCGGTGGGCGAGCCGGCCAGGTTGGTGATGCCCAGCGTGTCGATCACCCGGGCGCAGCTGTCGACGCTGAACGGGCCATCGTAGAAGGTGGTGGCGTGGCCCAGCGACAGCGGGCCGGTAACGGCGTAATACAGGCCATAGGCCCAGCCCGGGTCGGCCAGGTTCCAGAAGTTGTCTTCCGGGCACAGGCCGATGGCGTCACGCATGTAGCCCTGGAACGCGACGATCGCGCGCAGCGGCACCTCCAGCGGCTTGGCCGGGCCGGTGGTACCGGATGTGAACATCAGCAGGAACGGGTCGTTGCCTGAACGCATAACCGGCTCGCAGCGCTCCGTCGTGCTGGCCAGGCTCTGCTGGAAATCCAGCTCGCCGCTGCGGGCGTTGACCGTGATGACAGTCGGGCAGCGGTGTACATCGTCCAGCTTGGCGCGGTTGTTGCTGTCGGTGACGACGACGCGGGCGTGGGACTGCTCCAGACGGTGCTCGATGGCCTTGGGACCGAAGGCAGTGAACAGGGGCTGGTACACAGCCCCGAGACGCCAGGTGGCAAGAATCGTGATCAACAGTTCGGCGGTACGCGGCATCAGGCCAGCGACACGATCTCCCGCTT
The DNA here is from genome assembly GCF_052041995.1 of Pseudomonas sp. SMV7. NCBI lineage: Bacteria > Pseudomonadati > Pseudomonadota > Gammaproteobacteria > Pseudomonadales > Pseudomonadaceae > Pseudomonas > Pseudomonas sp. SMV7. The sequence goes on from NZ_JBKGGT010000016.1 coordinate 23,124, forward strand.
GTACACCTTGGGCCTTGAGCACTGTGGCGAAACGGGCTGCCAGGTTGCTGAGCTGGTCGAAACTGTACCGTGCAGTGTTGCCGTCGCGGTCCATGCAGACCAGCGCCAGCTTGCCGTCCCCGGCGTGGCGGTCGCAGCATTCGACACAGGCATTGAGGGCAGCGAGGTCACCATGCAGCGCCGCAGCAGCAGCCTGGTCATGGTCGAATGCACGAATGGCCTCGGCGTAATCACGCATCGTCGGACTCCTGGTTTGTTGTTTTTGGAGTTAACCATCGGTCCGACGATGTTCGCGCTGCTCAGGCATGGCGACAATGGCCAAAGCTGTCAATCTGGATGACCGGTTTGGCCGCCTTGGCTCAGCCCTCGCCGCGCTCGCCAGCGCGCAGATAGGACTGGGTCAGCCCGCTGATCAGGCGCTCGGTGTCCACGACTTCCTGGTCGCGCAGCCGACCCAGTTGCGCTTGGTATTCAGCCTGCGCCAAGGCAGGCCTCTGCGCCTGAAGCTGGATCGAGCGCTGGTTGTAGTCAGCTGTGATGGCGGCGAACATCTGCTCATGTCGCTGGCGCAGATAACGGCGCCAGAATTCACGCTGGCTCAGGCTATCGGTCAGGGCGTCGATCGTTTGCGCACGGGTCACCCGCTGGAATGCCTCCTCGACCTGCGAATCTGCCAGTTCCGCTGCCTCGGGGTAGTTCATGGCATGGGGTTGGCAGGGCAACTCCAGGCGCGCACGCAGGCGCACTCGGTAGGCCAGTTGCAAGGCCGCTCCGTCGACATGCTGCCCAGCCAGGCGACGCTGCAAGCCATCTTGGTAAGCTATCCCCTCAAGCTGCTCCAGGCGCAACAGCTGTCGGCCCAGCGCCAGCAACCGGCTTCTGTTCGCCGGGTCGAGCGCCTGGGTTTCCGCCTGGGCCTGGGTGACTTCCAGTTGCAGGGCACTGAAGTGGCTGGCGACCGCATCCGAACAGGACAAGGGCAGGCCGGCACGCTCGAATATCCGTGTGCACAGTACCGGGTCGGCGTCCAGCGCCCCCAGCAATCGCCACACGCCCTCGGCCAGTTCTGTTCGTGCCGCTCCCGCCTGACGATAATCGGCGGTGAATTCCAGGCGGGCCAACAGCCTGAACAACCGGTTGCTCGCTGGTTGCTGCAGCATCCGATGCCACAGGCCCTGTCGTAGCAACTGCTCGGCTGCGTCTGCATCAGCAAGCAGAAGCGTGAGCGTCCGAGGCAGGTCTACCGGCCTGACGGCCTCGGGCAAGTGCCCATGTTCATTGATCACGTCAAGGGCATGAAAGCGCTGCAACGCCATGGCCGACAGCGGGTTGCGATCTACCAGGACGGTGCGGCGGAATGCGTAGGGCATTTGCTGGATCTCGTCCGGCACCGTGCGCAACTGGTTGTCACGCAGGTCGGCACGCTCGAGCGAACCACACAGCTCCAGATACTGTGGCCATGTGCCAAGCCGACAATGGCGCAGGTTCAGGTTGGTCAACCGGGAGAAATGGTGAAGCCTCAGGTCCAGCGCCTCCAGCCGGTTGTAACTGAGGTCGAGGTGGACCAGATTGGGCAGGCCGTGGAGGATCTCGATTGCCTGAGCATCGAGCCGGATCTGGTTATGTGCCAGGCGCAACACCCGGACATCCGGCAGATAGGCGATGCCCGAGGGCAGGCGTAGCAACTGATTGCCGCTCAGGTTCAGCTCGGTCAGCGCAGTGAACGGCCGCAGGAAATCGACCGGGATATCGTTGACCAGCGTACCGTGGAGGCTCAGCACCGTAACGCGATGAAACTCGATCTGCGGCGGTAACGACGGCAGCGTGCGCAATTGCGTGCCCGTCAATGACAAGCGCTGCCCCTGCGCCTGACCTTCGCCAGCCGCAACCACATCACCTTGTAATCGCCATGCCCGAAGAATGCTGTCTGCGCTCAACCTGCGCGCGGCTTGGCGACTTTCCTGCAACTCGCTGGCGACCCAGCGGTTCAACTGCTGGACCAGCTGGTCGTGGTCGTCCTGCAGTTCCACCAGCCGCTCGAATATCGGGCGCTCGCCCTCCTGCAGGCGCGCCAGTTCCACATCCAGCGCTGGCTCGTCCAGGCCTGGATACAGCGCGCGCAGCCGGTCGCGAATGATCGCCTGTTCGTCCCTGGGGCTGACGCCAGGATGGTCGCTGAGGGGGTAACCCACACGTCCATCCTGCAGCCGACGGCCCGGGTTGAACCAGCTGCGCTGTTCGGGCCAGCCAAGCATGCGGGTCACGCCCCAATGCGAAGCGGGCAACTGTGCCAGCAACTGGTCACGCAACTGTTCCGCCGAGTCGATACCTGGCCGCTGCGCGGGTACCAGCGCTGCAAAGATGGCCTCGAAGATGCAGCCGGGGTCGGCCAAGGTAACCGCTTGCTGCTCACCCAGGCCGTTGTAAAGCTGGAACCTGCCATTGCTGCGCACCAGTATCCTGTCGGCCTGACCTTGCCCGGCGCTACCGAGGAGCTTGATCGAGCGCCCATCCACCTCACCCTCACGCAGGTCGATCGCGATGTCTTCGAGGTCGAGGCTATCGAGCAAGGTCAGCGCCAGCTCCCCCGTTTCATCGCTGTAGCCGGTACTCAGGTATAACCCGGCCAACGCCCGGTTCAGACGTGCCAGGCGCAACAACGAACGTGCGGCTTGCGCACAATTCAACGGCAAGCGTTGCTCGACCCGTGCCATGTCCCGCTCAAGTTCGCTTGCCTGCCCGACCACTTCTTTCACATAGGCCGAAGGCAACCCCGGAAAGTCACGCCTGAGCAACAGCGTCAGCGGGTCCTCGGCAAATGGCTGCTGCGTCAGCCGGGCAAACAATTGCGGCCGTAGTTCAGCTTCATGCTCCAGCACCTTGGCCAGCCCCTTGCCAACCTGCGGCTGGCCCTCACACCAGGCCAGCAGCTCACTGTCGGGCGGCATCAGGGTGTTCCGGCGAGCGCGCGAGAAGAACGTTTCGATGCGTGCCTGTGCCTGGAAAGCCCGCAGGGTCTGCCCAAGGCTTACCGGGGCGCGGCGGTTCTCCACCAGCACGCCTCGCAGCTCTTCGAGGTCGACACCCGCCACCTGCAGTACCTGCTCTGCCTGCCCAGCCTCGATGGCCGGATGCTGTGGCCACAGCACATCGAGCATCGGCCCGGGTTCTTCCCAGGTCAGCGGCTGCTCGCGCAGCAAACGCCAGCCGCGCTCCCCATTGTGCAGTACCACCGGGCCGTAACCGCCATCCAGCGAGGCATGGCGCAACCGATAGGGCCCATCGGCAACGGGCTTGTGCACCTCCAGGTAATGCCCATCGATGCGCACCCAGCGGCGCTCACCCACGGCAAAGCGCCCGTCCTCCTGCAAATCGATGGTGTCTGGCATGGACCGGTACTGGGCAGGGTCATAGCGCCACAGGCGACTCTCCCCGTTGCCCAGGCTGACCGGTTCCAGGCCATCGACGAAAGCGCTGCGCAGGAAACCGGCCGCCGTCACCGTAGCCGCTGTGGCCGCCAGCGTCTCGGCGACGCAAAGCAGATGATCCAGCGCTTCGTGCTGGTGGCCCCTGGTCCAATCCGTCACCCCTTCGAACACGTCCGAGCAGACCTGGACCACCAGTTGCCCCAGCAGCAAGGCGCCCACCACCGGAATGAAGAACCCGGCCAGGTTCGCAAGGTCCAGCCCTGCGGCTTTCCACTCGGCGTGCCTGGCCCGTACCGCGAGGCTGTCGGCATCGGCGCTCGAGACCAGCAACAGACGCGCATCATCCTTGACCCGCTGTACCTGCAAGGTTGCCAGTTGGGTGAAAATGCTGCCTTTCCGCGGCACGCTTGCAAGCTGCAAGTCTGGCCGCTCGTCACGCAGGCGTTGGCCGAGCAGCGTGAGGAAACTTGCGCGCTGCTCAAGGCTTATCAGCTGAGTGAAGTACTGCCGGTAGGCCTTCTTCTGCAGCTGCTGCGCGATGGCGTTGTTCATGGCTGCCGGCGTTTCGAAGTGACGCAAGGCCTGCTCGGGATCGCTGGGCAGGTACAGCACGGTACCCCGCTCCTCCCCCTTGTTGTCACGTAACTGGATCAGCAGGCCGTCAGCCACCGGTTGCCCGAGCATCGTCAGCAGCCTGGGAGCACCCTTGAGCCCTTGCGGGCGATGCACCTGGCTGTCGTCGACGACCTCGCGCAAGGCAATCTGGACCTCGGCGCTGATGTCGCCCTGTAACGCGGCCACTTCGATCGCAAGCTTCAGGCCCGAGCGCTTGTCCTCGGCCAGGATCACCTGGGTAGCCGGGCTGAACACCCGGCGCAGCTCATCCTGATAGCACCGCCCCACATCCAGCTCGCGGCACGCAGCGATGAACGCGTCCAGCGATGCGGTCAATGGCTGATCCCGGCCTGGCAGCACCAGCCCTGTGCCTTTGAAGTAGCTGGTACCTGCAGCAAAGTTGCGGATTAGCCGCTGCAAGCCGTTTTCACGGCTTTCGCTGTATTCGTAGATCTGCATCAATGTGCCGGGAAGCCTGGCAAACCGTGGTGCAACCTGAAGCCATTCGAGCTGGGCAAACGCCACCCCTTCCGGCAACGGCGCATCCAGCAACGCCGCCAGGCGCTTTTCGGCGAACTGCGGCGGCGGCAGCAGGTCAAGCATCAGCACATGCAGGCGGGCCTGGCTCGCGTGGTGTGCGTTCAGGCTATTACGCAGGGTCTTGATCTGGGCGCGTGAAGCGCGTTTGAGCCAGGCCGGCAACCGGGCTCCGATGAATTGATCGTGACTGGCAGTGGCAGCGGGCATGAGTGGCTCCTGAGTGTTGAGCAGAGCCGCTCATGCTGTACACCTGGCAAGGCACAATGCAGAGGGAAGTGCGTCGTGTACCTGGAGCTGCCGCCTGGCCGCCAGGCCTGCACCTCAACGCCCCGGGGCGCGGGCCTGGATCAAGGCGCGATAGTGCCCGGGGTTGCAGCCGAACCACTTTCGGAAGGCCTTGTAGAACGAACTGCTGTCGGCAAAGCCCAGGCGTTCGGCGATCTCGCCCAGGGCAGCCTCTTCCCCGCTCAGCCAGGCAATCGCCAATTCCCGTCGCACGCTGTCCTTGAGGCCTTGGTAAGTCTGCCCTTCTTCGGCAAGACGACGGCGCAAGGTCGATGGTGACAAGCACAATTGCCGGGCCAGGCTGTCGCCATCCGGCCATTGCCCAGGGGCCTGATGCAGCAAGTCATGGCGAATACGCCGGGCGAAGCTGGCCGGGTCGCGGTACTTGACCAGGATATTGCCAGGGGCTTCGGCAAGAAAACGCTGCAGTTCTTCCTGCGTGCGCCTGATCGGCAGGTCAAGGCTGTCGGCGGCAATGATCATGCGCGTGCGCGGGCGCTCGAACTGCAGGTTTTCCGAAAACATCACCCGGTAGTCATCACAGAACGGCGGCTCGGCACAACGCAGGTCGATGGCCAGGATCGGGATGCGCCGCCCGGCCAGCCAGCAGGTGACGCCGTGCACGATCATCCAGAAGGTGAAATAGGTGAAGGCCCGGCGTGGCGCGTCACGCGGTTCGTTGATGACGATCTCGGCCAGGCCTTGCTGGCGCACCAGGCTCGGCTGCAGGTCTTCAAGCATCAGCGAGAGGAACGCCAGTGCGGTGTCCAGGCCGGCGCCGAGCGTCGGCTGCGCCATGCTGGCCCGGCACATGAAGGCCAGGCTGCCGCTGCGCAGGCCACGTGGGTCCATGGCGAAGAATTCGTCGTTGCAGCGCCGCGTCAGCAAGCGCCAGAGGCGCGCATAGGCTTCGGCGCTGACGCGGGCCTGTGGCAGGTGCAGTTGTTCGACGGCAATGCCGGCCCTGGCCAGCAGGCCGCTGTCGGGCTCGCCAGCGGGGCAGGTCTGCAACAGTGCCTCACGCACCAGCTGCATGGAAATGGTGTCTTTTTCGCTCATCGACGATGGTGTCCGCTCAATCTCGGCCATCTTAGGCCGCCCCATGCAAAACAGCCATCACAGCTGCGCAGCCAGGCCCAGGAACGCCTGAATCAGGCGCAGCTCCCGGCGCCGCTCCAGGCAACCGACCAGGTGCTGGTTGACCAGGCCTCGACCGGCCAATGGCCGCGCCACTACCCGCGGGTCGTTGGCTACCTCGGTCGACGACACCACGCCGACGCCCAGTTCGCAGGCCACGGCCTCGGTCACCGCTTCGCGGCTGTCCAGCTCAAGCACTACCCGGGGCTGCACAGCCGCCTGGCTGCACGCCTTGTCAAAGGTGCGCCGGGTTGTCGAGTTCGGTTCGCGCAACACCATGATCTGCTCGTGCAGTGCGGCCAGCGGCAGGTCGCCCTCGCCGCTGGCCCAGGCATGCCCCGCCGGCAGCAAGGCGCACAGCCGCGAATCGCACAGGCGCTGCAAGTGCAGGCCCTTGCGCGGCTCGATCTCGGTCAGCACCGCCACATCGGCGTGCTCGCCAAGCAGTGCCGCGAGGGTCTCCTGGGCGTTGCCCAAACGCAGGTTGACCGTGATGCCCGGGTAACGCTCGCGCAGCATTGCCAGCATCGGCATGACCCGGTGCGGGCCGTCTGCCGCCACCTCCAGGCGGCCGGTCAGCAACTGGCGGTTGGCCTCGAGCATGGCCTGCGCCTCTTCGGCCAGGCCGAACATGGCGCGGGTGATGGCGGCCAGGCGGGTACCTTCCTCGGTCAACTCCACCCGCCGGGCGGTACGCCGCAGCAAGGTGATCTGGTAATGCTCCTCCAGCGCCTTCACGTGCCCGGTCACCGCCGGCTGGCTGATGAACAGGCGCGCGGCGGCACGGGTAAAGCTGCCTTCACGGGCAACCGCGTCAAAAGCGCGAAGCTGAAACAGGTTCATGGGTATCGGTCTGACTTATAGCTCGGATAACAACAAACAATTTGATTGATGAGAGTCGGAATTGCAACCTAGCCCCCGTAGTTTCAGCCCACCGCTTGCGAGGAATAACGGCATGAGCAACGCCCCGATCCTGCTGACTCCAGGTCCCCTGACCACATCGATCCGCACCCGCCAAGCCATGCTGGTGGACTGGGGCTCATGGGACCGCGACTTCAACCAGCTGACTGCCAGCGTCTGCGAGCAATTGCTGGCGATCATCGCCGGCAGCGCCAGCCACTACTGCGTACCGTTGCAGGGCAGCGGCACCTTCGCCGTGGAAGCCGCCATCGGCACCCTGGTGCCACGTGACGGCAAGGTCCTGGTGTTGATCAATGGCGCCTATGGCCAGCGCCTGGCGAAGATCTGCAAGGTTCTCGGCCGCGCCTGCAGTACCTTCGAAACCGCTGAAGACCAACCGACCACCGCCGCCGATGTCGACCGCCTGCTGGCCGCCGACCCGACGATCAGCCATGTCGCGCTGATCCATTGCGAAACCAGCACCGGCATTCTCAACCCGCTGCGCGAGATCGCCCAGGTGGTCAAAGGCCACGGCAAACGCCTGATCATCGACGCCATGAGTTCCTTCGGCGCACTGCCCATCGATGCCCGCGAAATCCCCTTCGAGGCACTGATCGCCGCTTCCGGCAAGTGCCTGGAAGGCGTCCCCGGGATGGGCTTCGTGTTCGCCGAAAAAGCCGCCCTGGCCGCCGCCGAAGGCAATGCCCACTCGCTGGCCATGGACCTGCACGACCAGCACGCCTACATGGCCAGGACCGGCCAATGGCGCTTCACCCCGCCAACCCATGTGGTGGCCGCGCTGCATGAAGCGCTGCAGCAGTACAACGAGGAAGGCGGCCTGCCAGCGCGGCATCGGCGCTACGCCGACAACTGCAAGACCCTGCTCGCCGGCATGGCCGCCCTCGGCCTGCGCAGCTTCCTGCCAGCCGAGATCCAGGCGCCGATCATCGTCACCTTCCACGCACCGCAGGATGCCCGCTACCAGTTCCAGGCGTTCTACGAGCGGGTCAAGGCCAAGGGTTTCATCCTCTACCCGGGCAAGTTGACCCAGGTCGAAACCTTCCGCGTCGGCTGTATCGGCGTGGTCGGGGCGGACGGCATGCAAGCCGCTGTCAATGCCGTGGCCGACGCGCTGCGGGAAATGGAAGTAGTGGATATCTGACCCTTTGCCCACCCGAATTCAGGAATCAGCGCACATGAACTACAGCAACCCCACCCAACTGCAGGCCGCCATTCTCGACTGGGCCGGCACCGTGGTCGACTTCGGCTCCTTCGCTCCGACCCAGATCTTTGTCGAAGCCTTCGCCGAGTTCGATGTGCAGGTCTCCATCGAGGAAGCCCGCGGCCCGATGGGCATGGGCAAATGGGACCACATTCGCACCCTGTGCAATGTGCCGGAAATTGCCGAGCGCTACCGCCAGGTCTTTGGCCGCACCCCGACCGATGATGATGTCACCGCCATCTACAACCGTTTCATGCCGCTGCAGATCGAAAAGATCGCCGTGCACTCGGCGCTGATCCCCGGCGCCCTGGAAACCCTCACCGGGCTGCGTCAGGACGGGCTGAAGATCGGTTCGTGTTCTGGCTACCCGAAAGTGGTGATGGACAAGGTGGTGGCGCTGGCAGCACAGAACGGCTATGTGGCCGACCACGTGGTGGCCACCGATGAAACCCCGAACGGCCGCCCCTGGCCGGCCCAGGCCCTGGCCAACGTGATCGCGCTGGGCATCGACGATGTGGCAGCCTGCGTGAAGGTCGACGATACCGTGCCGGGCATCCTCGAAGGCCGTCGTGCCGGCATGTGGACCGTGGCCCTGGTGTGTTCGGGCAATGCCCTGGGGCTGACCTGGGAAGGCTACCGCACGCTGAGCGCCGAGAAGCTGGAAAGCGAACGCCAGCGCATCCACGCGCTGTTCGCCGGCTCCCGTCCGCATTACCTGATCGACACGATCAATGAACTGCCCGAAGTGATCGCCGACATCAACCGGCGCCTGGCCAAGGGCGAGATGCCGCAGGCATCCTGAACCTTCATCGGGGCCGCGCTGCGGCCCATCCCCCTACTCCGGCAACTGCACCTGCGGCTTGGTCGCGGCGAAGATCGCCCAGCTCGACAAGAACAGCGCCGCGATCAACGGCCCGATGACGAAACCGTTGAGGCCGAACACGGCCAGCCCGCCCAAGGTCGACACCAGGATCAGGTAATCCGGCATGCGCGTATCCTTGCCCACCAGGATCGGCCGCAGCAGGTTGTCCACCAGGCCGATCACCAGCACGCCGAACGCGGTCAGGATCACCCCCGGCAGGATCGCCCCGGTCAGCAGGAAATACGCCGCTACCGGCGCCCATACGATGCCCGCGCCCACCGCCGGCAGCAGCGACAGAAACGCCATCAGCACCGCCCACACCAGCGCGCTGGGAATATCCAGCACCCAGAAGATGAAGCCACCCAGTGCCCCTTGGGTAATGGCCACCAGCACATTGCCTTTCACCGTCGCCCGCACCACGCGGTTGAACTTCAACTGCAGGCGGCGCTTCTGCTGCTCGGGCAGCGGTACCGCCAGCCGTACCCGGCGGGCGACCTCCGCGCCTTCGCGCAGGAAGAAGAACAACAGGTACATCATGACGCCGAAGCTGACCACGAACTCGAACGTGCCCTGGCCAAAGTTGAACGCCTGGCTGGCCAGCACCTGGCTGCCCTGGGTCGCCCACTTGCTGATCTTGTCGCGCAGCCCGTCCAGGTTGCCCATGCCCATGCTGTCCAGGCCGCGCTGGGCGAAGGTCGGGAGCATGTCCTTGCCACGCTCGACATAGCCGGCGATGTCCAGTTGCCCGCTCTCGATGCGCTGGTACAGCACGGCGCCCTCCTGCACCAGCAGGGCACTGGTGATGATGACCGGCAACACCGCGACCAGCAGGCACACCAGCAGGGTGGTGGCCGCAGCCAGGTTGCGTCGGCGCCCGAAGCGGATCAACAGGTGGCGCTGCAACGGGGCGAACAGGATGCCGAGTATTACCGCCCAGAAAACCGCGCCATAGTAGGGCAGCAGGATCCATACGAAGGCAATGGTCACCAGCGCCAGGAGCACTGCCAGGGCTCGGTTCTGTAAAGCGGTTTCGTTCATCGCCTGTCCTCGCGTGGCTTCTGGGATATTAGTGCGCGCCGCGTGGGTAAAAGTGCCACGCTTTCCTTGATGCAAATCAATACTCGCAATGTCCGTGAGCACTAGCATCCGCGCCTTTTGCCCCGGTGCGCACATGAACCCTACCGCCAAGCCCGAACTGCTGGCCCCCGCCGGCACCCTCAAGACCATGCGCTACGCCTTTGCCTATGGTGCCGACGCGGTCTACGCCGGCCAGCCGCGCTACAGCTTGCGGGTGCGCAACAACGAGTTCGACCATGCCAACCTGGCGCTGGGCATCCAGGAGGCGCATGCCCTGGGCAAGCGCTTCTACGTGGTGGTCAACATCGCCCCGCACAATGCCAAGCTGAAGACCTTCCTCAAGGACCTGGCGCCAGTGATTGAAATGGCGCCGGATGCGCTGATCATGTCCGACCCGGGCCTGATCATGCTGGTGCGCCAGCATTTCCCGCAGATGCCGGTGCACCTGTCGGTGCAGGCCAATACGGTCAACTGGGCCAGCGTCCAGTTCTGGCAACAGCTGGGCCTGAGCCGGGTCATCCTGTCGCGCGAGCTGTCGCTCGAAGAAATCGAGGAAATCCGCCAGCAAGTGCCGGACATGGAGTTGGAGGTGTTCGTCCACGGCGCCCTGTGCATGGCCTATTCCGGGCGTTGCCTGCTGTCGGGCTACCTCAACAAGCGCGATGCCAACCAGGGCACCTGCACCAACGCCTGCCGCTGGAAGTACGACGCCACGCCCGCCACCGAGAATGCGACCGGCGACATCGTGCGCGAAGTACAACCGACCCTGGGCCTGGGTGCACCGACCGACCAGCTGTTCCTGCTCCGCGAGAGCAACCGCCCCGGCAGCGAAATGCCTGCGTTCGAGGACGAACACGGCACCTACATCATGAACGCCAAGGAACTGCGTGCCATCCAGCATGTCGCCCGCCTGGCCGGCATAGGCGTGCATTCGCTCAAGATCGAGGGCCGCACCAAGTCGCATTTCTACTGCGCGCGTGCCGTGCAGGCGTACCGCCAGGCCATCGACGACGCGGTGGCCGGGCGGCCATTCGACCGCGCGCTGATGGACAACCTCGAGTCGCTGGCACAACGTGGCTATACCGAGGGTTTCCTGCGCCGCCATGTGCACGACGAATACCAGAACTACCAGCGTGGCAACTCGGTATCCGAGCGCCAGCAGTTCGTGGGTGAGCTGACCGGGGCGCGTGTCGATGGCCTGGCCGAAGTCCGGGTGAAAAACCGCTTCGCGGTGGGTGACCACCTGGAGCTTATGACGCCGCGCGGCAACTACCACTTCGACCTGCACCGCTTGTGCAACCGCCAGCAGCAGCCGATCGAGGTGGCGCCAGGTGACGGCCATGTGGTGTACCTGCCGATTCCCGAGCAGGTGGCCCTCGACCACGCCCTGCTGATGCGCGACCTCGGCAATGACGAGGTGGCCAGCTGACAATCCTGTAATGTGCGGCTCAGCTGCCTGACAGCTGCCAGGGGCGAACATCCTCCAAGCCGCTTACACTAAGCGGCTGACCTACCGCTGGAAGGAGTGCTTCCCCATGCTGCGCAAACACCTGCTGACCCTGGGCCTGCTGGCCGTCACCGGCCTGGCCCAGGCCGCCGAGACCATCGACGTGTACCGCGACCCCAATTGCGGCTGTTGCAAAGCCTGGATCAGCCACCTGCGCGACAACGGCTTCACCGTCAACGACCACGTCGAGCCGAACATGAGCGCGCTCAAGCAACGCCTGGGCGTGGCGCCACGCCTGGCGTCCTGCCATACCGGGGTGATCGACGGCAAGTTCGTCGAAGGCCACGTGCCGGCCGACCAGGTACGCCTGCTGGCCAAGCGCAACGACCTCAAGGGCCTGGCCGTGCCGGGCATGCCGATGGGCTCGCCGGGCATGGAAATGGGTGACCACAAGGATGCCTACCAGGTCATCGGCGTGACCCGGGATGGCAACGATACCGTGGTCGCCAACTACTGATGGCGGCCACCCGCGCCGGCACTGATACAAATGGTGAAAACCAGCCTGACAGGTTTCATGCCTGGTAACACCTTTCGCGCTCCGTGTGGTCCATCGACTGTTACAGTCGCCTCTTCCTACATGGCCCTACACGGAGTGCCCCCATGCTGCGCGCAACCGCCCTGGCCCTCGCCTGCCTTGCCGGCAGCCCGGCCATCGCCACCGAGTCGCCCACCTATGGCCCCCAGCTCGAAGGCTTCAGCTACCCCTATCCACTCAGGCAGTTCAATTTCCAGTCGCAGGGCCAGGCCCTGCAGATGGGCTACATGGACGTGCCTGCCCAGGGCCAGGCCAACGGCCGCAGCGTGGTGCTGATGCATGGCAAGAATTTCTGCGCCGCCACCTGGGAGGCCAGCATCGATGCCCTGAGCAAGGCTGGCTACCGGGTCATCGCCCCCGACCAGGTCGGCTTCTGCAGCGCCAGCAAGCCGGCGCATTACCAGTACAGCTTCCAGCAACTGGCGAGCAACACCCATGCCCTGCTCGAGCAGCTGGGCGTGAAGCAGGCGGTGGTGCTTGGCCACTCCACCGGCGGCATGCTCGCCACCCGCTACGCGCTGATGTACCCGCAACAGGTGGAACGCCTGGCGCTGGTCAACCCTATCGGCCTGGAAGACTGGAAAGCCCTGGGCGTGCCCTACCGCACGGTTGACCAGTGGTATGCCCGCGAGCTCAAGCTGGATGCCGAGGGCGTGCGCGAGTACGAGCGCAGGACCTACTACGCCGGGCGCTGGAAGCCGGAGTACGAGCGCTGGGTACAGATGCTGGTCGGCCTGAACAAGGGGCCAGGGCATGAAGCGGTGGCGTGGAACTCGGCACTGATCTACGACATGATCTTCACCCAGCCGGTGTACTACGAGTTCAAGGACCTGCAGATGCCGACGCTGCTGCTGATCGGCGACCGCGACACCACCGCCATCGGCAGTGATATCGCGCCGCCGGAAGTAAAGGCCAGGCTCGGCAACTACGCCGTGCTGGGGCCGCAGGTGGCCAAGCTGGTGCCCAAGGGTGAGCTGCTGACCTTCGAAGGCCTGGGGCATGCGCCGCAGATCGAAGAGCCGCTGCGGTTCAACCGTGCGCTGGTCGAGTGGCTGGGCAAATGAACCGATAGTCGAGGGGCTGCCCGGCGGCCCCTACCCTTTCCAGACTTGCGCCTCGGTCCAGCCCAGTTCGGCGAAATCGTCCGCCCGCAGGCCCGCCTCTTCCTCGCAGAAAAACTCGTCCAGCTGCGGTGGCCGGATTGCCGTGTCGCTGAGCATCGCGTGCACCTGCCCCCGATGATGCACCTGGTGCTCGAACAGGTGAGCCAGCAGGCGCAAGCGTGGCTCACGCTGCACCCGGTCGGGCCGCACGATGTTCACGTAGCGCCCCAGCTCGTCATCACGCAAGCCACGGCAATAGGTGATCAGCCGGTGATCGGCCTGGGCCTGCTCGGCATGCAGATCGGTACAGGTGGCGAACGGCTGTTCCGGCGCGAAGAAGCGCTCGCCATCGGCGTCGGGCAATTCCCCGCGCTGCTCGCATTCGAGCATGTGCAGGTAGAACCAGTCCACCGTCAGCAGGTGGTTGAGGGTGGCCTTGATCGATGGGAAAAAACTGCAGCGCGGGGCGACGAATTCGTCCTGGGTCAGTTGCAGGCACGCCTTGTACAGGCGGTGGTTGGCCCAGCCATTGTTGTAGGCCTGGGTCAGCAGATAATGCGACAACGGCTCCATGGCTACACTCCTTTTCAGGCGAAGCGTTGCAGTTGCATCTCCCGTAGCCGGCTCAGGGTCCGTTGGTACGGGAACGCCAGGTACCCTTGAGTGTAGAGGGCATCGAGCGGCACCTGAGCCTCCAGGTACAACGCCACCCGGCGGTCATAGCATTCGTCGACCAGGGCAATGAAGCGGCGCACCGCATCATCCTTGGGTGACAGCGCTGGCAGTTCCCGCTCGCCCGCCGCCACGCGCTGCGCGCCATCCTCGGTGCCACGGGCGATGCGCCCGGCCCGCTGTTCACCGCCGAGCGCCGGAATGCCCGATACCAGGATGGCCGGGAAGCGGTCGCACAAGGCCATGAATTCCATGGCTGCCAGCGGCTGTTCGCACAGGTCGCTGAAGCGGCACCAGACAGCCTGCCGGCTGCGCCGCACCACCTGCACCTGCCTGGCCCCCAGGGCCAGGGGCTGATCATCGCCCGCATCGCCCGGGCTGAGCTGGCGGAACACTTCATCCAGCTGGCTGGCCTGCCCCGCCTGCGCCACCCAGTAACGCTGGCGGGCGGCGCCGGGGTGCAGGCGATGGTCCTGCGCGCCGACCACCGGCAGTACCTGCATGTGCCGCTGGATGGCGGCGATCGCTGGCAGGAAACGCTCACGGTTGAAGCCATCGTGGTAAAGCTGCTCGGGTGGCTGGTTGGAGGTGGCGACAAGCACCACACCCTGGTCGAACAGCACCTGGAACAGGCGGCCGAGGATGATCGCGTCACCGATGTCGCTGACGAACAGCTCGTCGAAACACAGCACGCGGATCTGCGTGGCCAGCTCCCGGGCCAGCGCCAGCAGCGGGTCGACGGTACCGTTGAGCTGGAACAGGCGCTGGTGGACCCAGGCCATGAAATGGTGGAAGTGCTGGCGCCGACTGGGGGCCTGCAAGCAGCGGTGGAACTGGTCCATCAGCCAGGTCTTGCCACGGCCGACCGGCCCCCACAGGTAGATGCCGCGGCTGGCGCGACCTTGTTCGACCGCCTCGAAGCAGGCCTGCAAAGCCTCGACGGCACGGGCCTGGGCAGGGTCGGCAACATAGCCCTGGGTGGTCAGGGCTTGCTGGTAGAGGGAGTGGGGATCGATAGCCATGCGGCATTCTACACGGCTGACATACCGCGGACCTTGTGGAAACAACGGTCTTATCTGAAGTCAAAAGGCTGCCGCGATCCCTGTGGGAGCGGGCGTGCCCGCGAACACGGGCGAAGCCCGTGCCATCCACCGCGGCGCCTGCTTCGCGGGCACGCCCGCTCCCACAGGGGCCGCGTACAGCTGTGGTGATCAAGCGCCGCCCAGGCCTACCTTGAGCAGCGCACCGTCCTTGTCATCGGTCAGGACATACAAGTATCCGTCCGGCCCCACCCGTACATCGCGGATACGCGCTTTCAGCTCACCCAACAGCCGCTCTTCATGCACCACCTTGTCGCCATCCAGCTGCAGACGGATCAGCTCCTGGGTGGCCAGCGCGCCAATGAACAGGTTGTGGTCCCACGCCTTGAACGTCGGGCTGTCGTAGAACGCCATGCCGCTGACCCCCGGTGACTGCTCCCAGACATGGTGTGGGTCGACCATCCCGTCCACGTGCTTGCCCCGGGCCTCGGGAACAGGCAGCAGCGAGTAGTTGATGCCATGGGTCGCCACCGGCCAGCCGTAGTTCTTGCCAGGCTTGGGGATGTTGATCTCGTCGCCGCCACGCGGGCCGTGCTCGTGGGTCCAGAGCTTGCCGGTCCAGGGGTTGAGCGCGGCGCCTTGCTGGTTGCGATGGCCGTATGACCAGATCTCCGGTCGCACATTGTCCTGGCCGACGAAGGGGTTGTCCCGGGGTACCTCACCGTCTGGCAGGATGCGCACGATCTTGCCTTGCAGCTTGTCCAGGTCCTGGGCAGTCGGGCGCTGGTTGTTCTCACCGAGGGCGATGAACAGGTAGCCGTCACGGTCGAACACCAGGCGCGAGCCGAAGTGGTTGCCGACCGACAGCTTGGGCTCCTGGCGGAAGATCACGCTGAACTGCTCCAGCCGGGCACGGTCCGTGGACAGCTGGCCACGGCCCACTGCGGTACCGGCCTTGCCATCACTGCCCTCCTCGGCATAGGACAGGTAGACGGTGCGGTCCTTGGCAAAATCCGGGGACAGCACGACATCCAGCAGGCCGCCCTGGCCTTCGGCCCAGACCTTCGGCACGCCGCTGATCGGTGGGCCGACCTTGCCTTCGGCGTTGACCAGCCGCAGGTTGCCGGCGCGCTCGGTGACCAGCATGTCCTTGCCGCCCGGCAGGAACGCCAAGGCCCACGGGTGGCGCAGGCCATCGGCCAGGGTGCTGACGGTCAAGGTACCTTCTTCACTGCGAAATTGCTGTTCGGCCGCCGCCTGTGCCAACAAGGGCAGCAGGGCGGCGGCAGTCACGGTGACCAGCCAGGTTGCTTGGCGCATGCAGGATTCCTTTGCGTACTTGGCTCACGGCGCGCGTGGATTGTCGCGAGGCGGCCGGGTGGGTTGCAGGTTCGGGGTCTGTTGCTGGCGACGCAGATTGTCGCCGTTGCCAATGCCACGATTATCCAGCGTGGGTGGGCGCGGGGCAGGCTCGGTGGACGGGCCACGCAGCGGCGGCGTGGCCGGCATGCTGCCTTGGCGGCTGTTGGGGTTGGCGCGCTGGATCGGGCTGTTGTAGGGGTTGTTGTTGCCGGCAGCGATGTGCACGGGTGGCTGGGCTGCGGCGTGCGCGGGCAGGCACAGCGCCAGGCCGAGTGCCAGGATGGGCAATGTCGGGGTCATGCTTCACCTCCTGTACGGAAAGGCCGTGCCTGGTGGGTTTGATAGCCTACGGCGCGAAGGGTTCGCGGCAAAAGTGTGAATGCGGGTGGAGATGATTCCCGATGTTTCAGTATGGGCCTTGGGGGCTGCTGCGCAGCCCTTTCGCGACACAAGGCCGCTCCCACAAAGGTCGTGGCAGCGGCCGCGGGTTACTGGCCCTTGCCTACCTTGTGCCGCGCCGCATACAGGCACAGCATTTCCATCGCCAGGGTCGCCCCCGCCAGCGCGGTGATATCGGCGTGGTCATAGGCCGGTGCCACCTCCACCAGGTCCATGCCCACCAGGTTGATACCACGCAACCCACCGAGAATTTCCAGCGCCTGCAGCGTGCTCAGCCCGCCGCACACCGGCGTGCCGGTACCGGGCGCATAGGCCGGGTCGAGGCAGTCGATATCGAAGGTCAGGTACACCGGGCGCTCACCCACCCGCTGGCGGATCGCCGCAATCACCGCCTCGGTGCCCTGGCGCTGCACCTGGCGGGCATCGAGGATGGCAAAGCCCGGGTTGTCGTCATTGGTGGTGCGCAGGCCGATCTGCACCGAACAGGCCGGGTCCACCAGGCCTTCGCGGGCGGCATGCCAGAACATGGTGCCATGGTCGATGCGCTGGCCCTCCTCGTCCGGCCAGGTGTCGCTGTGCGCATCGAAGTGGACCAGCGCCAGCGGGCCGTGGCGCCGGGCGTGGGCCTTGAGCAGCGGATAGCTGATGAAATGGTCGCCGCCCAGGGTGAGCATGGCGCAGCCCGCCTCCAGAATATGCGCCGCATGCGCCTCGATGCTGTCCGGTACCGATTGCGGCGTGCCGCTGTCGAAGGCGCAATCGCCATAATCGATCACCGCCAGGTGGTCGAACGGGTCGAACGTCCACGGCCAGTGCCGGGCCCAGGCCTGCTGCACCGAGGCGGCGCGGATCGCCCGTGGGCCGAAGCGCGCGCCGGGGCGGTTGCTGGTAGCGGTATCGAACGGCACGCCGCTGACGACCACATCGACGCCACGCAAATCGCGGCTGTAACGGCGGCGGGAAAAACTGGTGATACCGGCGTAGGTACTTTCCGCGGCGGTGCCATACAGGCTGTCGCGGGTCATGGCCTGGTCATTGTTTGCAGCGTGTTCCACGGTCGGGCTCCTATTCATCTTCGGTTACTGGCGGCTGCGGAAGGCGGCCCACAGGCGGTTGCGCTGACGCAGGTCGGCCAGGGCCATGCTGCGGTCGGCATATAGCCGCTGGCGTACTGCCTGCGGCGGATAGATGTCCGGGTCATTGCGCACGGCTGCGTCCACCAGCGGCGTGGCTGCCTGGTTGGCGTTGGCGAAGAACAGCGTATTGGTCAGCGTGGCAACCGACTCGGGCTTGAGCATGAAGGCAATGAACGCCCGCGCCGCTTCGAGGTGCGGGGCGTCCCTGGGGATGACCAGGTTGTCCTGCCACACCAGCGTGCCCTCGCGGGGGATGCGGTAGACCAGCTCGAACGGCTTGCCGGCGCGGCGCGCCTGGTCGGCGGCCATCGCTGCATCGCCGTTGTAGGTCAGTGCCAGGCACACGCTGCCGTTCGCCAGGTCGCTGATCTGCCGGCCATTGGCGACATAGCCGATCGAAGGCTGCAATTGGCTCAACAGCTGCTGCGCCGCAGTCAGGTCGGCCTTGTTCTGGCTGTACGGGTCCTTGCCCAGGTAGTTCAGGGCGACGCCGATCACTTCCTGCGGCGAGTCGGGCATGGCGATGCCACAGTCCTTGAGGCGGCTGGCGTACTCGGGCTTGAACAACAGGTCGAGGCTGTCCAGCGGCACATCGCCCAGGCGCTGGCGTACCGCTTCGACATTCACCCCCAGGCCCAGGGTGCCCCAGGTGTAGGGCACGGCATGGCGGTTGCCGGGGTCGGCTTCGGCGAGCTTGGCCAGCAGGTCCGGGTCGAGGTTGGCATAGCCGGGCATGCCCTGGGCATCGAGCGGCTGCAGGGCATTGGCCTTCAGCGCGCGGGCCAGTACGCTGGAGGACGGCACCACCACGTCGTAGCCACTGCCCCCGGTCAACAGCTTGGTTTCCAGCACCTCGGTGGTGTCGAAGGTGTCGTAGCGCACCTTGTAGCCGGTCTCCTGCTCGAAGCGCTGCAGGGTTTGCGGGGCGACGTAGTCGGCCCAGCTGTAGAGATTGACGACCTTTTCCTCGGCCTGCAGTGGCAAGGCCAGGAGCAGAGATAGCAGGCACAACGGGCGATGCATGGCGGACACCTCGGCAAATGGGTGGATGCCGCGAGCATGCCAGCCGGGTTACATTGCAGAAATGGCAAGTTTGCAAAGCTGACATTCACCAGGAGCAATGTAATGCTCGGACAACTGCACGACCCCGACCTGCACCTGCTGCGGCTGTTCGTCACTGTAGTCGAGGCCGGTGGCTTCAGCGCCGCCCAGGGCGTGCTGGGCCTGAGCCAACCCACCATCAGCCAGCGCATGGCGCAGCTGGAGACGCGCTTGGGCTACCGCCTGTGCAGCCGGGGCAAGGGCGGTTTTGCCCTGACCGAAAAAGGCGTGTTACTGCTGGACGCAACGCGTGGCCTGCTGCTGGACATCGAGCGTTTCCGCCAGCAGGCCAATGGCGTTGCCGGGCAGCTGCTGGGGACGGTTCGGGTCGGCATGGCAGAGAACCAGGACAAGGCGGTGAACCTGCGGCTTGCCGCGGCCATCGCGGCGTTTCGCCGGCGTGCCGAGGCGGTGCAGCTGGAGCTGATCAGTGCGCCACCGGCGGAGCTGGAGCGGCTGTTGCTGGAGCAGCGGCTGGATTACGCCATCAGCTATTTCTCCGGCAACCAGGCGGCGTTTGATTACCAGCCGCTGTTCGAGGAGCAGCAGCGGCTGTATTGCGGCAACGGGCATGTGCTGTTCGGCGTAACGGCCGTGGCGCGCGAACGCTTGCTGGAACTGGACCAGGTGCGCCATCCGTACCGGTTTCTCAAGGGCGGCGAGCCGTTCCAGAGCCGGCGCAGCATGGCAGTCGCGGAGCAGATCGAGAGCGTGCTGACGTTTGTCCTGTCGGGGCGGCATATCGGTTACCTGCCCCGTCATTACGCGCAGACGTGGGAGGATGAGGGGCTGTTGTGGGCGCTGGATCCGGGGCTGGATTTCGTGGTGCCGTTTACCTTGGCCCGGCATCGCGCGCAGGGGGTTGGCGAGGCACAGCAGGCATTTGCGCAGGATTTGCTGGCGGCGTTTGCCTGAACCGGCCGCATCGCGGGCTTGCCCACAGGTACGGCACTGGCGCTGTACCTGCAGGCGCGGCTTCAGCCGCGATCACCGGCGCAGCCGGTGCCATCCACGGCGTCGCCGGCTTCGCGGATAAATCCGCTGCTACAGGTGTGAACCGCGCCGGCTTCGGGTTGATGCTGTACCTGTAGGGGCAATTTCACCCCGGGGCCAGGTTTAGTAAGCCATGCTCCAGGTCAGGGTGTAGGTGCGCCCACGTCCCTGGTAGTCATACAGGTACGCCGGCCCGTAGGTTGGCGAGTAGAACAGCGTCGCGCGCTGCCCCCACACCGTGCTGTACTGCTTGTCCAGCAGGTTCTGGATGCCGGCGCTGAAGGTGCCGAAGCCGGTGTCCTGGCTACCCAGCAGGTCGAAGGTGGTGTAGCCGTCGATCTCGTGGTCGGCGTCGTCCTTCAAGCTGAACGCGTGGTTGGCCTGCAACCGCGCCGTGCGCCCGTCACCCTTCCAGCCGACAAACGCGGTGGCCTTGGACAGCGAGGCATAGCGGGCATCCCGCTTGATCCAGTCGCCATCGGCATCCTCTTCTTCGGAACGGGTCAGGTGCAACGTGCCGCCGGTTTCCCAGCCGCTCTGGAAGTGGCGGGTCAGCGCACCTTCGAAACCGAAGTCACGGCTCTTCTGCTCTTCCACATCAATGGTCAGGGTTCGCGAATCGACGTTGATGATCTTGTCCGACCAGATGTAGTACAGCGCTGCCTGGGCATCCCAGTCCAGGTCGGCATAGCGCCAGCCCAGTTCCACCTGGCGGCTCTTGATACCGGCCAGCGGGTTGTCGGCGACACTCAGGCCGGGCTTGCCGTAGTACTTGGCCGGGTCGGGCAGGTCGAAGCCTTCGCCGTAGTTGGTCCACACCTGGTGACCGTTCTTGAAGTCGTAGATCGCGCCGACGTTGAACAGGTTGACCTGGTAATCGTTGCTACCACCCGGCACGCCCTTGAAGTCGCTGACATCCACGTCCATCTGCTGGCGCCGTGCGCCACCGGACAGGGTCAGGTTGTCGCTGGCATGCCAGTCCAGCTGGGCATACAGCGAAACACCGTCGACCTGATAGCTGGGGTAGCGCGCGGCCTTGCTGTCCTTGTCCAGCTGCAGGCCGCCGGATTCGGAGGAAGTCTGGGCGTTGAAGGTGGTCTGCTGGGCATTGAAACGCTCATGGTCCAGATCGACACCATAGGTCAGCTTCAGCGTGTCCCACTGCTTGGCGAACAGGCCCTTGAGGCTGGTGACCTCGAAGTTCTGCTGCGAGGCGGCAAAGTACACCCCGCGCGAGCCCGTGGGGGTGGCGCGGTTGTAGTACGGGAACGGGTAGAAGTTGTCGTTTTCCTTGCGGTACGAGGCCTGCAGGTAGAAATCCTGGCCCAGCACGTCGGTGTGGTGGTAGTTGGCGTTGAGCAGCAGGCGCCGGGTACGCGGCTCCAGCCCGGACGAGTAGCCGCTGCGCAGCTCGGCGTCTTCCAGGTCGGACGGGGCGTTGTAGTTCAGGTTGGGGAAGTAGATACCCGTGCTGCCATGGTTACCCGAGTCATAGTACTGGGCCAGCAGGTCGAGGCTCTGCTGGTCGTTCAATTGCAGCCCGAGGGTACCGAGCACGTCGACAGTGCGGTTGTACTGCAGGTCGGTCTGGGTGTTGTCGATGAAGATCTGCTCGCCCGCACCGTCGTAAAAGGCTTCGTTCTGCTCGCCGGAGATACCCAGGCGGGCATTGACCCGCTCGTTGCCACCGCTGATCGACTGGGCGATACGGGTGGCCAGGTCGTCGCTGTTGTTGAAGCCGCTGCTGGCGCCAAGCTGGGTCTCGAAGCGCGCCGGGCCCGGTTCGCCCTTCTTGGTCACGATGTTGATGATGCCGCCGGTGGCGCCGCCGCCGTAGATGGCGCTGGCGCCGGACAACACCTCGACCCGCTCGACGTTGAACGGCGAAATGCTGTCGAACTGGCGCGACAGGCCGCGCGAGCTGTTCTGGCTGACCCCGTCGATCATCACCAGTACGTTGCGCCCGCGCATGTTCTGGCCATAGTTGGTGCGCCCTTCCGGCGCCAGGTCGAGGCCTGGCACCAGTTTGCCGATGGCTTCCTTCAGGCTGACGCCGCTGTCGATCTGCTCGCGCAGCTGCTGTTGGTCGACCACCCACACGGTGCCGGGGATTTCACTGATCGCGGTACTGGTGCGCGAGGCCACGCTGACTTCGATCGGCTTTAGGTTAACGGCCTGCGGCGCCGTTTCGGCCTTGTGCAGGGTCACCGTGCCGGCATCGCTGAACTGCCAGCGCATGCCGCTGCCGGCCAGCAGCTGCTGCAGCGCCTGCTCGATGCTGTAGCTGCCCTGCAAGGCCGGGCTGGCCTGGCCGGCGACATCGGCGGTGGTGTACAGCAGGTGCAGGCCGGCCTGGTCGGCGAAGTGGGTCAGGGCCTGATCCAGGGGCTGGGCTGGCAGGTCCAGCTGGACCTGGCGCGCCTGGACCTGGGCCTGCTCGGCAGCAGTCGCGGCGCCTGCGTGCAGCGGGCCGAGCAACAGGGCCAGGGCACTGCAGGAGATCAGGGCGTGGTGAAAAGGGACACGGCGGCGGGGCAAGGGCTTGAGCATCAGAGGCACGGATGAGCTTCCAGACAAGTCGTAAATGAGAATGAGTTGCTGATCAGTCCCCCTACGACGATCTGGCGTGCCGAAACTTGCAGTGGCAAATGGAAAATATTTCCATTCCCGTGCCGCGAAGCGGCACGCACAGGCAAATCAATAAACCACTGCAAGCCACGGCAGGTAGGTAACCCGCAGGCCATAGCGCTGCTCCAGGGTCCGCAACAGCGCTTGCGGCTCATCGAGGTCGAACACCCCGCTGACTTCCATCGCCGCCAGCTTGCTGTCCGACAACACGATCCGCCCATGCCGGTAACGCTCGAGCTCCGCCAGCACCTGCCCCAGCGGCTTGCCGTTGAAGATCAGTTTGCCGCGCTGCCAGGCCATCTGCGCGCTGGCATCGGCAGCGACGGGCAGCGCATGCCCGCCAACCCTGGCCTCGCCGCGCGCCAGCACCACATGGCCATCACGGCGTACGCTGAAGGTGGCCGCACTGCCCTGCACAGGCTCGCCGGCGGTGTCGACCACAAACGGCCGCGGATCATCGCGGGTCTCGAACAAGGCCTCCCCGGACTCCAGCACTACCCGCCGTTCGTGGTCATTGAACACCACGCTCAGGGCACTGGCGCTGTTCAACGTCACCCGCGAGCCGTCGGCCAGGACAATGACCTGCCGCTGCCCTACCCCGGTGTGATAATCCGCCAGCAGCACCGGCGCCTGCTGCCAACCGGCCGCACCAACGGCCAGCAACAGTGCAGCAGCCAGCCCTGCCTGCCTGAGGTGGTTGCGGCAATGGCGCAGGGCCTGGCCGATGTACTTGGCCACCATGCTCTCGGAGACGCCCAGCCGTTGTGCGACCTGCGCCTGGGTCAGGCCGTCGATGCGGTTGAGCAACAGGGCCTGGCGGGCATTGGTGGGCAGCTGCAGCAGCGCCTGGTCGAGGGCTTGCAAGCGCTCGCGGGCCAGCAACGCAGCCTCCGGCGCCGGTGCCGGGCAGGCTACCTCGCCGGCCTCGTCGCCATACCCGTGGCTGGCCGCGATGCGCTGTTCGCGGCGCAAGGCATCGATCGCCAGGTTGCCGGCCACGCGGAAGATGAAACGCCGCGCATGCAGCACCGGTACCGCCTGCTGGTCGATGTTGACCAGCTTGAGGTAGGTTTCCTGCGCCACATCGGCGGCCCGCTGGCGGTCGCTCATGCGCCGGGTCAAGAATTGCAGCAGGTCGTCGTAGTGTTCCTGGAAACTCGTCAACAGGCCCGACACGGGTGAAGTCAGCATGGGGTAGGTACGGCCAGTAAGAGAAATTATCGGACGTGAATGAGAAACAGTATCTTTCATCTGTACCGACACTTTCAACGCCGTCACGCATTTGCCACACTGACCGACCGCTCACTACGACAAGGTCGTCCGCCATGACTGCCCGTCTGTATCGCTACACCCGCCTGTCGCTGATCGTGCTGCTGGCCTGCGCCCAGGCGGCCTGTGCCCTGCTCCAGCCACGCGACCCGGTGACGATCAGCGTGATCGGCATCGAGCCGCTGCCAGGGCAGGAACTGGAGCTGCGCATGGCCGTGAAAATGCGCGTGCAGAACCCTAATGAGACGCCGATCGACTACGACGGCATTGCCTTGAACCTGGAGGTGAACGGCCAGCCGCTGGCCGCTGGGGTGAGTGACCAGCAAGGGCATATCGGCCGGTATGGCGAAACAGTGGTCGTGGTGCCGGTGAGCATCACGGCATTCGCCGTCCTGCGCCAGGCCTATGGGCTGGGCCAGGTGGATTCGCTGCAGGGCTTGCCTTACAAGCTACGCGGCAAGCTGGCCGGCGGCGCGCTGGGGACGGTGCGCTTTACCGACGAAGGCCAGCTGGACCTGCCCAAGGGCACCTACCGCTAGGCGCCGGGCCAGGGCTGCTCAGCGGTTGGCGCTGGCGGCGGCCATCAGTTTGTTGACTTCGCTGCGCACCATGTTGGCGTATTCCGGTGGCGACATGCCGTCCAGCTCGGCACGCACCCACTCGGCCCACTTGCCCTTGCGCCGGGGCTTTTCGGCGATCAGCCGCGCCGCTTCGCCCTTGGCCTTGCCCAGGTTGTTCTGCCACAGCTCGAACAGCCGGGCCTTCTCTGCCTCGATCTGTGCCCGTTCCTCGAAGCTCATGTTGGCCAGATTGAAACTCATGAATCACCTGCCTGATCGTAAATGGCGGCTATCTTACACCAACAGCTCAGCCACGCGCCGAGGCAACTTTTCTGGCGCACCGGTATCCATTGTTCAAACCAACCATCGACGAGGACGCGTTCATGGCCCGCAAAAACGCCACGCTGACTGACA
Organism: Pseudomonas sp. SMV7; assembly: GCF_052041995.1. Taxonomy (NCBI): domain Bacteria; kingdom Pseudomonadati; phylum Pseudomonadota; class Gammaproteobacteria; order Pseudomonadales; family Pseudomonadaceae; genus Pseudomonas; species Pseudomonas sp. SMV7. The sequence goes on from NZ_JBKGGT010000016.1 coordinate 47,909, forward strand.
GCGATCAGATCAAGGACCAGGTATTCAGTGAACTGCAGGCGCTGATCGAAGAATCAGAACGGCTGCTGAACGATAGCGCCGCCCTGGTAGGTGACGAGGCAGAAACCTTGCGCGCCCAGGTGAGCCTGAAACTGCGTCAGGCGCGCCATGCCGCCAACCGGGTGCGCAACAAGGCACAACCGGTGGTGGAGGCGACCCAGGACTACATCGGTGGCCACCCGTGGCAGACCGTGGCGGTTTCTGCCGGCCTCGGGCTGCTGGTCGGGCTGCTGCTGGGGCGCCGCCACTGAGGCCCGGGCCGCCGGGTGCGAGTCAGGCGGCCTGCGCCAGTGGGATACCACTGTGGAAGCGCAGTTCCTGATCCGCTGACTGGATCAGCTCGACTTCCGCTGCGCGGACCAGTTCCACCCGGCGGGCGATGTCTGCCTCATCGCCGTAGTGATGCGCCAGTTTCAGGTAACCCTGGTAATGGCGCGCTTCGCTTTTCAGCAGGCCGTGGTAGAAGCGGCCCAGCTCCTCGTCCAGGTGCGGCACCAGCGCGGCAAAACGCTCGCAGCTGCGCGCCTCGATGAACGCCCCGACTACCAGCGTATCGACCAGCTTGACTGGCTCGTGGGCCCGCACCAGCCGCCGCAGCCCCGACGCATAGCGCCCCGCCGACACCGGGCGCAACGGCACGCCACGGCGTTTCATCAGGCGCAGCACCTGCTCGTGGTGCACCAGCTCCTCGCGGGCCAGGCGCGACATCATGTTGATCAGGTCAAGGTGGGTGTTGTACTTGGCGATCAGGCTCAACGCGGTGCTGGCGGCCTTGAATTCGCAGTTCTTGTGGTCGATCAGCAGGGTTTCCTGGTCGGCCAGCGCCGCTTCGATCCAGGCATCTGGCGTCGGGCAACCAAGAAAGGCGTCGATTTCGGGGATCAGGGACATAAGCGTGCAACCACACAGGCCAGGCAGGGCTGGCGATTATACCGGCGGCGACGGGCGACGCCAGTGACTATGCTTGATGTGTATCAAGCGCCAGCGGGGGAAGCGCCGACTATAGTCAGGCATTGGTCGCCACCTTTGAACGGAGTTCACGCCCATGCAAGCCGTCCGCAGCATCCTCGTCGTGCTCGACCCTACGCACGCCCACAGCCGGGCCCTGACCCGGGCCAAGCTGATTGCCGGCGTCACCGGCGCGCGCCTGCACTTGCTGATGTGCGACAAGAAGCATGACCACAGCGCACTGCTGAGCCTGCTCGGCAGCCAACTGCATGATGACGGCTACGACAACGTCACCCATGAACAAGCCTGGCATGACAGCCTGCATGAACCGATCATCACGGTGCAGCAGGCCGAAGGCTGCGAGCTGGTGATCAAGGAACACCGCCCGGACAACCCGCTGAAAAAGGCCCTGCTTACCCCCAGCGACTGGAAACTGCTGCGCCAGTGCCCGAGCGCCGTGCTGATGGTCAAGAGCGAGCGACCATGGGCCGGTGGCAAGATCCTCGCCGCCGTGGACGTGGGCAACCAGGACGAAGACCACCGCCGCCTGCATGCCAGCATCATCGACCATGGCTTCGAGATTGCCGAGCTGGCCAAGGGCGAGCTGCATGTGATCAGCGCGCATCCTTCGCCAATGCTGTCGGCCTCGGACCCGGTGTACCAGTTGAGCGAGACCATCGAACAGCGTTATCGCGAGGCATGCAAGGCGTTCCAGGCCGAGTACGACATCAGCGAGGAGCGCTTGCACGTGGCCGAAGGGCCGGCAGATGTGCTGATTCCGCATACCGAGCGGAAGCTCGATGCGGTGGTGACGGTGATCGGTACGGTGTGCCGCACGGGAATTTCCGGGGCATTGATTGGCAATACCTCGGAAGTGGTGCTGGATGCGCTGGTGGGGGATGTGCTGGTGCTCAAGAGCGAAGAGGCCATTGCCCACCTGGCCGAGCTGGCCCGCGGCTGAATCCAGCCTGTCGGGACCCTGTCGCCGGTAAGCCAGCACCCACAGCGACCGCACTGACCTCGCGTCATTTGCAGCTCACTGCCCGCTTCGCGGAAAAATCCGCGCCTACAGTTGACGCTGCACCTGTAGGAGCGGCTTCAGCCGCGATCACCGGCATAGCCGGTGCCAGCCACCGCGTCGCCTGCTTCGCGGATAAATTGACGCGGTACCTGTGCGCGCTGGCCGGCGATGGGCTGCCAAGCAGCCCGGTGGCTAGCCCAACGCCTCCCGCACCTTCGGGTCGAGCCCCTCCCCTGCAGTGGCCTCGATCCGCTCCACCAGTTGCCGGCGCATCGCCGGCGTCCAGAAGCTGTGCAGATGGTTGCGTACCCCCTGCACCGCCAGCGCGTGGTCCGGCTCGCTGTCGAAGTAATGGGCAATCTGGTTGGCCATCTTGACCAGGTTGTCGACACTCATCGGCGCACCTCGGCCTTTTCTGCACTACGGCGTTCCTGCAGCAACCGCCGCTGTTCCTCACTGAAGTCCTGGTAACGCTTCTGCCACTGCGAAGGCTGGAATACCTTTACCACCTCCACCGCCGTCACCTTGTACTCGGGGCAGTTGGTGGCCCAGTCGGAGTTGTCGGTGGTGATTACGTTGGCTCCCGATTCGGGGAAGTGGAACGTGGTGTACACCACCCCCGGGGCCACCCGCGTACTGACCTTGGCGCGCAACACGGTCTGCCCGGCGCGGCTGCCTATGCCGACCCAGTCACCATCATGGATGCCGCGGCTTTCGGCGTCGGTCGGGTGAATTTCCAGGCGGTCGGCGTCATGCCAGGCGACGTTGGCGGTGCGCCGGGTCTGGGCGCCGACGTTGTACTGGCTAAGGATGCGCCCGGTGGTCAGCAGCAGCGGGTAGCGGTTGTTGACCTTCTCGTCGGTGGCCACGTAACCGGTGAGCATGAAGCGCCCTTTGCCGCGCACGAACTGGTCGATGTGCATGGTCGGTGTGCCGTCCGGCGCGGCGTCGTTGCACGGCCACTGCAGGCTGCCGTGGCGGTCGATTTCGGCGTAGCTGACGCGATGGAAGGTCGGCGTCAGGCGGGCGATCTCGTCCATGATCTCGGACGGGTGACGGTAGTTCATCGGGTAGCCCAGGGCATTGGCCAGGGCCACGGTCGCCTCCCAGTCGGCCTTGCCGGCCAGCGGCTCCATCACCTTGCGCACGCGCGAGATGCGCCGCTCGGCGTTGGTGAAGGTGCCGTCCTTTTCCAGGAACGAGCTGCCCGGCAGGAACACATGGGCAAACTTGGCGGTTTCGTTGAGGAAGATGTCCTGCACCACCACGCACTCCATGGCCAGCAAGGCTGCGGTGACGTGCTGGGTGTTGGGGTCGCTCTGGGCAATGTCCTCGCCCTGGCAGTACAGCGCCTTGAAACTGCCGTCCAGCGCCGCCTCGAACATGTTGGGGATACGCAGGCCCGGGTCAGGCTGCAGGGTCACGCCCCAGGCACGCTCGAACTCGGCGCGTACGCCCTCGTTGGAAATGTGCCGGTAGCCGGGCAGCTCGTGGGGGAACGAGCCCATGTCGCAGGAACCCTGCACGTTGTTCTGCCCGCGCAGCGGGTTCACCCCTACCCCTTCACGGCCGATGTTGCCGGTGGCCATGGCCAGGTTGGCGATGCCCATCACTGCGGTACTGCCCTGGCTGTGCTCGGTCACGCCCAGGCCGTAGTAGATGGCTGCGTTGCCGCCGCTGGCGTAGAGCCGGGCGGCAGCGCGAATCTGTTCGGCGGGTACGCCACAAACCGGGCCGAGCACCTCAGGGGCGTTTTCCGCCAGGCTGACAAAATCGCGCCAGCGGGTGAATGCCTCAGTCTCGCAGCGCGCGTCGATGAAGTCCTGGGCCAGCAGGCCTTCCGTGACGATCACGTGGGCCAGGGCATTGAGCATGGCCACGTTGGTGCCCGGGCGCAACTGCAGGTGCAGCTCGGCGCGGGCATGCGGCGAATCGACCAGGTCGATGCGGCGTGGGTCGATCACGATCAGCCGCGCGCCCTGGCGCAGGCGGCGCTTGAGCTGCGAACCGAACACCGGGTGCGCGTCGGTGGGGTTGGCGCCGATCACCAGCACCACGTCGGCCTGCATCACCGAATCGAAGCTCTGGGTACCGGCGGACTCACCCAGGGTTTGCTTGAGGCCGTAGCCAGTGGGCGAATGGCACACCCGCGCGCAGGTGTCGACGTTGTTGTTGCCGAACGCGGTGCGTACCAGCTTCTGCACCAGGTAGGCTTCTTCGTTGGTGCAACGGCTGGAGGTGATGCCGCCAATCGAGTCGCGCCCATACTTGAGCTGAATGCGGCGGAACTCGCTGGCCGCGTAGCTCACCGCCTCGTCCCAGCTGACTTCCTGCCAGGGGTCTTCCAGGCGCTTGCGGATCATCGGCCTGGTGATGCGGTCCGGGTGGGTGGCGTAGCCCCAGGCGAAACGGCCCTTGACGCAGGCATGGCCGTGGTTGGCGCCGCCATTCTTGTCCGGCACCATGCGCACCAGCTGGTCGCCTTTCATTTCGGCGCGGAACGAACAGCCGACGCCGCAGTAGGCGCAGGTGGTAACGACCGAGCGCTCGGGCTGGCCCAACTGCACCAGGCTCTTTTCGGTCAAGGTTGCGGTCGGGCAGGCCTGCACACAGGCACCGCATGACACACATTCGGAGGTGAGGAAGTTGTCCCCTCCCGCCGCCGCCACGCGGGACTCGAAGCCGCGGCCGGTGATGGTCAGGGCGAAGGTGCCCTGAATGTCCTCGCAAGCACGCACGCAGCGGCTGCAGACAATGCACTTGCTTGGCTCGTAATCGAAGTACGGGTTGGACACGTCTTTCTTTTCGGCCAGGTGGTTGGCCCCGTCGTAGCCATAGCGCACCTCGCGCAGGCCGACCTGGCCGGCCACGGTCTGCAGCTCGCAGTTGCCGTTGGCGGAACAGGTCAGGCAGTCCAGCGGGTGGTCGGAGATGTACAGCTCCATGACGTTGCGGCGCAGCCCGGCCAGGCGTGGGGTTTCGGTGCGCACCACCATGCCTTCGCTGACCGGCGTGGTGCAGGACGCCGGGTAGCCGCGCATGCCTTCGATTTCCACCATGCACATGCGGCACGAACCAAAGGCTTCGAGGCTGTCGGTGGCGCACAGTTTGGGGATGCTGGTGCCAAGCATGGCGGCGGCACGCATTACCGAAGTGCCGGCGGGGACGGTCACGGAACGGCCATCGATGCTCAGGCTGACCTGCACTTCGCTGTCGCGCGCCGGGGTGCCGAGGTCGCTGCTTTTATCAGAAGCGGGGTCGAAGAAATTGATCACTGCGCGGCCTCCGTGTGGGTCAGCCCGAAATCGGCGGGGAAGTACTTCAGGGCGCTGGCCACCGGGTAGGCGGTCATGCCGCCCATGGCGCACAGCGAACCGTACTGCAGGGTGTCGCACAGGTCGCGCAGCAACAAGGCCTGGTCATGCCGTTCGGTCAGGTCGCTGGTGGCGATCAGGCGGTCGACCACTTCCATGCCGCGGGTCGAGCCGATGCGGCACGGGGTGCACTTGCCGCAGGATTCCTCGGCGCAGAATTGCAGGGCGAAGCGCGCCATGCTGGCCATGTTCAGGGTGTCGTCGGCCACCACCACACCGCCATGGCCGAGCATCGCGCCCATGGCCGCGAAGGCTTCATAGTCCAGCGGCGTATCGAAGTGGCTGGGCGGCACCCAGGCGCCGAGCGGGCCACCGACCTGCGCAGCCTTCAGCGGCCGACCACTGGCCGTGCCGCCGCCATAGCCTTCCACCAGCTCGCGCAGGGTCAGGCCGAAGGCTCGCTCGACCAGCCCGCCGTGGCGAATGTTGCCGGCCAGCTGGAACGGCATGGTGCCCAGCGAGCGGCCCATGCCGAAGTCACGGTAGAACGCCGCGCCCTTGGCCAGGATCACCGGCACCGAGGCCAGGGTCAGTACGTTGTGCACCAGCGTCGGCAAGCCGAACAGGCCTTGCAACGCGGGCAGCGGTGGCTTGGCACGGACGATGCCGCGCTTGCCTTCGATGGACTCGAGCAGTGCGGTTTCTTCCCCACAGATATAGGCACCGGCGCCGACCCGCACTTCCAGGTCGAAGGCCTGGCCGCTGCCGGCCACGTCGTGGCCAAGGTAGCCAGCCTCGCGGGCGATGGCGAAGGCCTGGTCGAGCACGCGGATGGCGTCGGGGTATTCCGAGCGCACGTAGATGTAGCCCTTGTCGGCGCCCACGGCGAGGCCGGCGATGATCATCCCTTCGATCAGCAGGAACGGGTCGCCTTCCATCAGCATGCGGTCGGCGAAGGTACCCGAGTCGCCTTCGTCGGCATTGCACACCACGTACTTCTGCTCTGCCCCGGCGTCACGCACGGTGCGCCACTTGATGCCCGCGGGGAAGGCCGCGCCACCGCGGCCACGCAAGCCGGAATCGAGCACGGCGGCGACCACATCGGCACCGCCCAGGGCGACAGCTGCTGCAAGGCCGGCGAAACCGCCATGGGCGCGGTAATCGTCCAGCGACAAGGGCCGGGTGATGCCGGCGCGGGCGAACAACAGGCGCTGCTGGGTCTGGAGATAGGGAATTTGCTCGACCGGGCCCAGCGCCAGCACGTGGCCAGCGGGTTCACCGGCCAACGCATCGAGCAAGGCCGGTACGTCTTCAACGCAAACCGGGCCGAAACCCAGGCGCCCGTGCGCACTGTCGCTCTCCAGCAGCGGCTCCAGCCAGTAGAGCCCGCGTGAGCTGGTGCGCTGGATGTCCACGGCCAGCTGGCGGCGTTCGGCCTCACGCTGCAAGGCATCGGCGACCTGGTCGGCGCCAACCGCACGGGCGACCGAATCACAGGGGATGTACAGCTTCAGCATGCGGCGTCCTCCCGGCAGGCGTTGACCAACGCCCGCAGGCGTTCGGGGGTGAGGCGCGCATGGACCTGGCCATCCAGCTCCAGGGCCGGCGAGCAGGCGCAGGCGCCCAGGCAATAGACCGGGCGCAGGCTGATGGCGCCGTCGGCGCTGGTGCCATGGTCGTCCAGCGCCAGCTGCTCGCGCAGTTGCGCGGCCAGCGCCTCGGCCCCCCGGCTCTGGCACGACTCGGCACGACACAGGCGCAGGGTATGGCGCGCCGGTGGCGTGGTGCGGAAATCGTGGTAGAAGCTGATCACCCCGCGCACCTCGGCGAGACTGAGGTTCAGCGCATGGGCGATTTCGGGAACGACGGCATCGGGGACGTAGCCGATGGCGCGCTGGATGGCATGCAGGATCGGCAACAGGGCGCCGGGGGTATCCTTGTCGCGGGCGAGAATGTCGCGGATCACGGGCAGGTGGAGCAAATCATCAGGCATACAGCGGACCTCGGCATCACGGACCCCGCCTGAATGGTTGTAAGGGCAGGTATCCGGCGTGTTCTGCTGCGGCACGCCGGCCACGTCACGGTTGCGTGGTGCCAGCGGCCTCCTTGCCTGCGGCCGCACGTCTGCGCGTACTGGTCCGAGGCATCCTGCAAGCATGGCACTTGTGGCGCCGGAGGGTTGCGTGCGAGCGACCAGGCGCATCCTGAAACCGACGCGGGGTTCGCACTGCTGTTCGGGCTGCGCTGGCGTTGTTGTAGGCGCGGGCTTCGCGATCGGGCTGCGGAACTGCCTGGCGATCAGTGCTTCCCTTGTGCCGCCTCGGCCGTCTCGATCAGCTTGTCGAACTTGCGGTTCGGCTGGGCGAAGCGTTCATCGCTCTTGGCCCGCGCCCTGACGTTCTGCTCCGAGCTGGCCTTGTCAGCGATAGTCACCACCGTCCAGCCCCGCTCTCTGGACACCCAGTACACCAGTTCTCCGTCGGCAGAAAACGCCTCGAGCCGGCCTCCGCTGTTCGGCACAGGCTTGGCCTGCCGGGTCATCGGCAGCAGCTGCTGGACCCGCGCCTCGTCGGTGCTGGCCAAGCGCAGCTCCACTTGACGAAGCTGGTCGGTCTCGTTGAAGGACGCGTTTACCTGCGTGATGGGAATACCGCCAAGGTTGAAATCGCCCTTCGGGTTACGCCCCTGAACGAACTCGGTGGGTACCTGGTAGTGATAGCCCGTCAACTGCTCGACCTCGCCGAACTGCTGTTGCAGAATGGCCATGGCTTGCGGCTTGGGCATGCCCAGGGTGAACTGGCCGACTTCGAGGGCCGACCAGGCTTGCAGGGGGAACAGCGCGCAGGCGAATAACAGCGGCAGGGTCCGTTTCATTGGCAAATCTTCCTTGAAATGAGCGCTGCACGCTAAACCCTGTGCGCTGATCAGACAATACTGGCAGGTTGCCAAACCGCCCTGCCCCGGCGACAACCCACTGCCTTGTCCATGCAGGGCCGGCAGGCGCTCACAGCTACCGCTGGAGCAGCGCTGCGGACTGTGTCTGGTTGCCACGCAGCGCAGCCCATGCCAGCGCAGCGACCCAGACCACGGACACGCCGTAATTGAGTCGCTGATACAGGCCAAACCCGTGCCCGTCTGCCATGGCTTTGCCCATCATCGCCACGGTGGCGATTGCCAGGACCAGACAAAGCCCGGAGAAACCTGCGAACGCCGGCGAGCCGAGCAATCGCTTGCCCAGCCAACACCACAGCGCGCTCGCCAGCGTCAACGACAGGAACATGACCAGGCCTGCCGCATTGTGGATGTGCTGGGAAATGGAAGGCTGTGCCGGTACGCAGCCCTCGTCACAGGCAAACAGGCCCGTGGCGAAACTGGCCAGGCCGTGTAGCAGTATCAACGCGGCGCTGCACCGGGCCAGGCGCGAACCGGCGAAACGTCGCGCCACCCCCAAGGCGAAAAGCGCGAACAGCAGCCCCAGAGGGAAATTGTTCACCCACGCGGAATACGCATGAGTCGGGGCGCCCACCGCCCCTAACTGGCTCATCGCCTGGTCGAGGTGGTTGTAGCCCGGATAGCCAAGCGCGGTCAGGGATACGCCAAGCAAGAGCCAGACAGGAATCAGAAGCCCTGCGCCCAGCAAGGCCCGGTCGGTGTTGTTCAAGGTGATGCACTCCTTTGCCAGTGATCGATTTCGTCTCGTACGAAACCGCCTCATATCAGGGGACACGTCGGCCATTACGTGGCCATTCTTGCAGCGTGCCGAGGGTGATTTACGGCATGTGGTTTGCCGTACTCGCCGCCTTGGGGCTTGTTGCCAGGCGCCGCAATTCGCCGACCTCGGCAAACCACTCATGGCCGTGGAGCGTGCCGAATGCTTCAGGGGTACCGTAGCCCCAGGCAACCGCGCCAAATGCGATACCCGCTGTCGCTGCGGCTTCACCATCGGTAGGTTGGTCACCTATATAGATGACCTGCTCTGGCGCCACGCCGAACTTGCGCACGAGCCGACGCAAGCGCGATGCCTTGCCGAAAATGGACGCCCCGCATTCAAAGGCGCGGATATGGCGACAGCTGGGGCCCAGCACTTGCGTGACATTGTCCCTGGAGTTGGAAGATACCACTGCCAGGATCAGCCCCTGCTCATCAAGCTGGCTCAACGTATCGGCGATGTCCTGGAACAGCGCGATCGAGCCGCGATGTTTCTTCATCAGGCCAATGAAGGTTCGCGCTACCAGCGGTAGCTTCCAGCGCGGCATGCCGATATGCGACATGATCTCCCGGGCTCCGAGCAGGCGTAAGGCATCCAGTTCTTCCGGACGAATGCGGTTGAAGGCGTGCTTGTCGGCCACCTGGTTGAACACCGCAACGAAGAAGGCAAAGGAGTCCGCGAGCGTGCCGTCAAAGTCGAAGATGGCAAGTCGGTATGACATGAGAGGTTCCTTCCTGGCGTGCTGGCAGCCTTCCTGACAGCCGCGTGAACTGCGCCTGATGACCAAGCGCGTAAATAACCAGCCTTGAGTGCTGTTGATTCAGCTGAACACCCAGAGCACCCGGGTGGGCTTGTCGGTCAGGTTGGCGTAACGAAAACTGGCATGCGGTTGCAGCTGAAAGCTGTCACTGGCGCGCAGCGTTACCGGCTCACCGCCATCCAGCCACACGGTCAGTTCGCCCTCGAGCACGAAGCAGCCCTGTTCCGAGCTGTCGTCCAGGTACTCCTCGCCGCTGCTGGCGCCCGGCTCCAGGTGGCTGTCGAGCATGGAGAACGCCCCGGATATGGTAGGCGATGCCAGCACATCGGTGATGCCGCCGGCCAGATGAAGCGTACGGCGCTCGTGTGGCCGGGTGACCCAGTCGAGCTCGCGCGGCTTGTCCAGCTTGTAGAAATAGGCGGTGGAGACACCGAGTTCTTCGCTGATGGCCGTGAGGTCGGCCACGGTTGGCCGCGAGACGCCGCGCTCGACCTGGGACAGAAAACCCACCGAACGGCCGATGCGCTGGGCCAGTTCGCCCAGGGTCAGGCCCTTGAACTTGCGCAGGTCGCGAATCAGTACGGCCAGGCCTTCGATCTCTTCGTGCACTTTCATGTTGAATCGCGACTATCGGACAGGGAAATTGATGCCCTGAAAAGTACAGGATTCATTGCACAAAGCAAGGTTTCGGGAGGGCAGATCGAGGCCGCCTTGCGGCCCCGGATGGCCCTGGCTGGCGCTTAACCAACAGCCTCGTACGTCAGGTCCAGGCACTTGCGGGCCTTTTCCACCAGTTCATCGATTTCCGCGATGCTGATCACCAGCGGTGGCGCAATGATCATGGTATCGCCGACGGCGCGCATGATCAGGCCATTGTCGAAGCAGTGCTGGCGGCAGATCATGCCGACGCCTTTGCCCTGGTAACGGGCGCGGGTGGCCTTGTCCTGCACCAGCTCGATCGCACCGAGCATGCCCAGGCCGCGCACCTCGCCCACCAGCGGGTGGTCGGCCAGCTCGCGCAGGCGCTGCTGCAGGTACGGCGCGGTCTGCTCGCGCACCTGCTCGATAATCTGCTCGTCGCGCAGGATGCGCAGGTTCTCCAGGCCCACCGCAGCCGCCACCGGGTGGCCGGAATAGGTGAAGCCGTGGTTGAAATCGCCGCCTTCGCTGATCACCTTGGCCACTTCATCACGCACGATCACCCCGCCCATCGGGATGTAGCCGGAGGTGAGGCCCTTGGCAATGGTCATCAGGTCGGGCTCAAGGCCGTAGTAGTCGCTGCCGAACCACTCACCGGTTCGACCGAAGCCGCAGATCACCTCGTCGGCGACAAACAGGATGTCGTAGCGGGCGAGGATCTCCTTGACCTTCGGCCAGTAGGTCTGCGGTGGAATGATCACGCCACCGGCGCCCTGGATCGGTTCGGCGATGAAGGCAGCGACGTTGTCGACGCCAACCTCGAGAATCTTCTTCTCCAGCTGCTCGGCCGCCCACACGCCAAAGTCGGCCTCGGTCATGTCGCCGCCTTCGCCATACCAGTACGGCTGCGGGATATGCACGATATCCGGGATCAGCCCACCCTGCTGGTGCATGCCGCTCATGCCACCCAGGCCTGCGCCGGCCACGGTGGAGCCGTGGTAGCCATTGATGCGGCCGATGATCACCTTCTTCTGCTTCTGGCCCTTGATCGCCCAGTAATGGCGGACCATGCGCAGCACGGTGTCGTTGCCTTCAGAGCCGGAGCCGGTGAAGAACACATGGTTCATGCCTGGCGGGGCGACATCGGCGATGGCCTTGGCCAGTTCCAGCGCCGGCGGGTGCGCGGTCTGGAAGAACAGGTTGTAATACGGCAACTGCTTCATCTGCCGGCTGGCGACCTCGGCCAGCTCATCGCGGCCGTAGCCGACCGCCACGCACCACAGGCCGGCCATGCCGTCGAGTATCTGGTTGCCTTCGCTGTCCCAGAGGTACACGCCCTTGGCCGAAGTGATGATGCGCGGGCCTTTCTCGGCCAGTTGCTTCACATCGCTGAACGGCGCCAGGTGATGGTCGCGGCTCATCGCCTGCCAGGCCAGGGTGCGGGAATTCTGTTCACTCATTGGTTTCACTCCATCTGCTGGCGCAGCCGGGCTGCGCCGTAATTTTTTGTAGGTTGCGAACGGGCGTATTCAAGCGGACAGCATCAGCTTCTGACGCAGTACCGAACGTTGCCGGCAGGCCTTGCCGAAGGTCTGGAAGATGGTCAGGTAGTACGGGTTGTCCATGACCTGGAACTCCGGGTGCCATTGCACGGCCAGGGCAAACCCCTTGCTGTGCTCCACCGAAATCGCTTCGACCAGGCCATCGGGTGCCAGCGCTTCCACCCGCAGCCCGGGGGCCAGCACATCGATGCCCTGGCCGTGGATGGAGTTGACCTCGATGAGCGCCGGCAACCCCATGCGTTCGAGCATGCCGCCGGGCTCGACATGCAGCGCGTGGCGCGGGCCATACTGCTGCTCGATGGGCTCGCCCTTGCCTTCGCGGTGGTCCATGAACAGCCCGGTCTCGTGGACGTTCTGGTGCAGGCTGCCGCCTAGCGCCACGTTCATTTCCTGAAAGCCGCGGCAGATGCCGAGCACCGGCACTCCGGCGGCAATGGCCGCACGCATCAGCGGCAAGGTAGTGGCATCCCGCAGCGGATCGTGATGGGTGCCCTCAGCACTGGCCGGGCCTTGGTAGTGGAACGGTTCGATGTTGGACGGCGAACCGGTGAAAATCAGCCCATCCACCACGTCGAGGATATCGGCGCTGTCAATCAGCTCGGCGAGGCTGGGTATCACGATCGGCAACCCGCACGCCGCCTTGGCCGCCGCCCGTGCGTACTTCTCGCTGATGGTCTGGGTGGCATGCTGCTCGATCACGCGGGTGCATGCGGTAATGCCGATCACGGGCACACGTGGCATATCTTCCTCCGGCAAATCCATGTTGCGCGTTGTATTGAAACGCTGGAAAGAGAGGGCTCGGGTGAGCCCAGGTCGCTACAGGAACCAGCGGTATTCGCGGGCATCGATGTGGCGCATGAAGTCCTGTTGCTCCTGGTACTTGTTTTCGCAATAGACCATCACGAACTCACTGCCCAGGCCTTGGTTGACCACCGGGTGGTGGCGCATGGCGGCCAGGGCACTGAAGGCCTCCTTGGGGAAATCGATGCCACTCTGGCGGTTGTCGTTGAGCGGGGCGATGGGTTCGACGCCGCGGTCCAGGCCATGCTCCATGCCGGTCAGAATGGCCGCCAGGACCAGGTACGGGTTGGCGTCGGCGCCGGTAAGGCGGTGCTCGATGCGCAGGTTGCGCGGGTCGGACTCGGGGATGCGAATGCACGCATCGCGATCTTCGAAACCCCAGCTGGCCTTGCTTGCCGCATTGACCATCGCGCCGTAGCGGCGGTAGGCATTGTGGTTCGGGGCGAAGATCGGCATGCAGTGGGGCAGCAGTTCCAGGCAGCCTGCCACGGCATGGCGCAGCTTGCGTTGCTCGTCGGCCGCCAGGAGGTTGTTGCCGGCATCGTCGTACAGGCTGACGTGCACATGCATGCCGCTGCCCGGCGCGTCCAGGTACGGCTTGCTCATGAAGCTGGCCCGATAGCCATGTTTCATCGCCACACCACGCGTGCTGCGGCAGAACAGTGCCGACCAGTCGGCTGCGCTCAGGGCATCGTCGCTGTGGGAGAAGTTGATCTCGAACTGGCCCGGGCCCAGCTCGGCGGTGATCACGTTCGCTGGCACGCCCTGCTCGTTGGCAACGTCGACCATCTCGTGCAGCACCGGGGCAAAGCGCGACAATCGTTCGATGTGCATGTTCGGCTGGTCGTCCGGGTCGCCGCTTGCCGTGTCGCGCGGGTACTGCGGCAGGCCGTTGGCCAGCTGGCGGTCGAACAGGTAGAACTCCAGCTCGAAGGCCACCACCGGATGGATGCCGCGCCTGGCCAGACGCTGCAGCACACGGGCCAGCACCTCACGGGGCTCGAACTCGATCGGCCTGGCGGTGCCATCGGAGGTGATCAGCATCTGGGCGATCACTTGCTGCTCCCAACGCACCGGCTTCAAGGTACCCGGCACCAGGCGCCGGACGGCATCCGGGTCGCCGTCGGCGAAGCAGTAGTCACCGATCGGGTACAGGCCGCCCTGGGTGCCCAGCAACACACAGTTCTGCGGCAGTTTCAACGGTGTGCCGGCGGCCACCTTTTCCAGCATGTCCATGGGGTAGCGCTTGCCGTAGAAGTGCCCGGGGATATCCAGCGCAATCAGGTCGACATACCGTATTTCTGGGTATCTGGCGCGAAATGCGCGCACTTCTGTCAGCAGATCCGGAAAGATGACACTCATCTTCTTGTCCTTGTGAGGTGAACGAATTCAGTTGAAGACCCAGAGCACACGGGTGGTGGTTTGCGTCAGGTTGGCGTAACGGAATTGCGCGTGGGGGTGCAGCTGGAAGCAGTCGTTGGCCTGCAGGGTCACGGCATCGCCGCCGTCCAGCCAGACCGTGAGTTCGCCTTCGAGCACGAAACAGCCCTGCTCGGAACGGTCGGTCAGGTACGGCTCGCCACTGCAGGCGCCTGGCTCGAGACGGCTGTCGAGCATGGCAAAGGCACCGGTGATGCTCGGTGAAGCCAATACATCGGTGATGCCCGATTCCAGGTACAGCGTGCGCCGTTCGTGAGGGCGCGTGACCCAGCTGATGCCACGGGGCTTGCTCAGGTTGTAGAAGTACGCGGTGGAGACGCCAAGCGCTTCGCTGATGGCGGTGAGGTCGGCCACGCTCGGGCGCGAAACCCCACGTTCGACCTGGGACAGGAAGCCCACCGAGCGGTTGATCCGCGCGGCCAGCTCGCCCAGGGTAAGGTTCTTGAATTTGCGCAGGTCGTGAATAAGGATCGCGAGGGCTTCAACCTCTTCGTGCATCTTCATCGATTCGGACTGCCGTGAAATTTTTAGAGTTATTTTTCATGAAAAAATACAGTAAAAATTTCACGAGTCAAGTCTGCTCGCTTTGATGCCGGTCGTACCCCGCTCGCAAGCCGTCTGGCTCGCTGGCTTCCGATACTTGCTCAAACATATGGTAATCCGTATATTCGCCTATCCATATGTAACGAGCCTCAGCATGATCACCCCTCCAGAACTGTTCAAAAGCCTGGCCGACGAAACCCGCGCGCGCGCCACCCTGCTGATCGCCAGCCTCGGCGAGCTTTGCGTGTGCGAGCTGGTGTGCGCCCTGGGCGACAGCCAGCCGAAGATCAGTCGGCACCTGGCGCAACTGCGTAGCAGTGGCTTGCTGCTGGACCGCCGCCAGGGCCAATGGGTGTATTACCGCCTCAACCCGGCCCTGCCCGGCTGGGCCATCGAGCTGCTGCAGGTGACCCTGAAAGCCAACGCCCAATGGCTGCAAGCCAACACCGAGCGCCTGCAGAACATGGACGGTCGCCCTGTCCGAGCCGGCGCCTGCTGCTGAATCCAATGCCTATCGAGCCTGCCATGCTAGTCGCACTCAGCGTTTTTCTGTTCACCCTCATCCTGGTCATCTGGCAACCCAAGGGCCTTGGCGTCGGCTGGAGCGCCGCGCTCGGCGCGCTGATCGCACTGGCGGCCGGCGCGGTGTCGCTGGGCGACATACCGACCGTGTGGGCCATCGTCTGGAACGCCACCGCCACCTTCATCGCCGTCATCATCATCAGCCTGCTGCTGGACGAAGCCGGTTTCTTCGAGTGGGCGGCGCTGCATGTGGCGCGCTGGGCCAAGGGTAGCGGCTACCGCTTGTTCGCCTTCTGCATACTGCTGGGCGCCGCGGTATCGGCGCTGTTCGCCAACGATGGCGCGGCGCTGATCCTTACCCCCATCGTCATGTCGATGCTGATGGCCTTGCGTTTCTCGCCGGCAGCCACGCTGGCATTCGTCATGGCGGCGGGTTTCATCGCCGACACCGCCAGCCTGCCGCTGGTGGTGTCCAACCTGGTGAACATCGTCTCCGCCGACTACTTCAGGCTGGGGTTCGCCGAGTACGCCTCGGTGATGGTGCCAGTGAACCTGGCGAGCGTGGCCGCCACCTTGCTGGTGCTGTTCCTGTACTTCCGTCGCGACCTGCCGAAGCACTACGCCATCGAGGCCTTGCAGGCGCCGCGCGCGGCGATTCGCGACCAGGCGACGTTCGTGGTGGGCTGGTGGACGCTGCTGGTCTTGCTGGTCGGCCTGTTCGCCCTGGAGCCGCTCGGCATCCCGATCAGTGCGGTCGCGGCCGTGTGCGCCGCGTTGCTGTTCGCGGTCGCTGCACGCGGCCACCGGATCTCCACCCGCCGCGTGCTGCGCGAAGCGCCGTGGCAGGTGGTGATCTTTTCCCTTGGCATGTACCTGGTGGTCTACGGCTTGAAGAACGCCGGCCTGACCGACTTCCTCAGCCACTTGCTCGAGCGCTTTGCCGAGCATGGGGTGTGGGGCGCCGCCATCGGCACCGGCCTGCTGTCGGCGCTGCTGTCATCGGTGATGAACAACATGCCCAGCGTGCTGGTCGGCGCCCTGTCGATCCAGGGCAGTGGCGCCGAGGGGCTGGTGCGCGAAGCCATGGTCTACGCCAACGTGATCGGCTGTGACCTGGGACCGAAGATCACCCCCATTGGCAGCCTCGCCACGCTGTTGTGGTTGCATGTGCTGGAGCGCAAGGGCGTGCGTATCACCTGGGGGTATTACTTCAAGGTCGGCATTTTACTGACCCTGCCCGTGCTGCTGATCACCCTGTCGGCGCTGGCATTGCGCCTGAGCCTCTGATATCCGCCCCCGCGCGAGGAGTTTTCCATGCGAGTTCTGTTCATGTGCACCGCCAACAGTTGCCGCAGCATCCTTTCCGAAGCCCTGTTCAACCATATGGCGCCTGCCGGGTTCGAGGCGATCAGCGCCGGCAGCTTCCCCAGGGGCCAGGTGCTGCCGCGCAGCCTCACTACCCTGCAACAGGCCGGTATAGCCACCGAGGGCCTCAGCAGCAAGGGCAATGATGCCTTCGCAGGCAACCCGCCGGACGTTGTCATCACCGTCTGCGACAAGGCTGCCGGCGAAGCCTGCCCGGTGTACTTCGGCACCGCACTGAAAGCCCATTGGGGGCTGGAGGACCCATCCGAGGTCGAGGGTGACGAAACGCGGATCGACGCGGCCTTCCGCGCTACCTTGGAGCATATCCGCAAGCGCTGCGAAGCGTTCTTCAGCTTGCCGTTTGCCTCGCTGGATCGGGACGGGTTGCAAGAAGAGCTGGAGCGCATCGGCGCGCTGTGAACTCCCGAAGGTGTTGGAAAAGAGCAACCACGGCTAGGCACAATGCTGGCGAAACGGAGGACGCTAGCGCCCACCACACCTCCCGGAGACATCCTGCGTTGACTGACCAACCGTACGGCCATGCTTATGCCAAACGGTTCGAGGCCGTGCTTGCCTATATCGACCGCCATCTTGATGGTGACCTGTCGGTAGCCGCCTTGAGCCGGATCGCCCACTTTTCGGCATTCCACTTCCATCGGCAGTTTTCGGCGTACATGGGCGTGCCGGTCTCGCGCTATGTGCAACTGATGCGGCTGCGGCGCGCGGCCCATCAGTTGGCCGCCTCGCCTGCCGCTTCGGTACTGGAGGCCGCGTCGGCGGCCGGGTTCGAAAGCCCCGAGGCCTTTGCCAGGGCGTTCCGGCGGGCCTTCGGCATGGCGCCGAGCGCGTGCGCCAAGGCACCGAACTGGCACACCTGGAGTGCGGTATTCAGTGTTCCCCAGTTATCCAAGAGTATTACCGTGCAAATACGTATCGTGGACTTTGCCGAAACCCGAGTGGCCGCGCTCGAACACCGCGGCGCGCCGGCCAGCCTCGGCGACAGCGTCGTGCGGTTTCGCCAGTGGCGTCTGCAGAGTGGCCAGTCACCGGTGGCCAGCAGCCGCACCTTCGGCATTCCATACGACAACCCGGACACCACTCCGGCGCAGGATTTTCGCTTCGCGATTTGCGGCGAGATGGACGGGGCCTTGTTGCCCAATGATTATGGCGTGCAAGAGCTGACCCTACCGGCGGGGCGCTGTGCGGTGGTTCGCCATCGTGGGTCGCCGGACTATATCGGTGAGACGATCTATCCGCTGTATCGGGACTGGTTGCCGTCGAGTAATGAAGAGCTGCGTGACCATCCGCTGTTTTTTCATTACTTAAGCGTGTATCCGAATACACCGGTGGAGCAGTGGGAGACGGATGTTTACGTTCCGCTGAAATAGGTTGGGGTGAGGGGGTTGGGGCCGACCATCACTCGTCCAGACGCATGGCTGAGCCAAGCGGCATTTGCCACCATCCAGTGAGATGATTTGAGAGGTCATGGGCTCTTCTGTACAAAGTGTATCTGCACTCGCCCATACTGCTTTGAAACGGGCTCGGAACGCTCATGTACTCCAGCACACGCCGCTTCCTCCCCCGTTTCGCCTTGCCTGGCCTTCGCGCAGGCACAATTCGTACAGCCTCTAGATTTCCAGCTCCTGAATGAACCGCTTGGCACCGGCATGACGAGGGCCCTCAAGGGAGCACACCTCGGTTGACACCTGGATGATGTTCTCGCGGATATTTTCAGGGCCCAACTTTTCAATAACGCTCTGTCGGATGCTGGCGTAGCTCGACTCCAGCAACTTTGCATCAAACGAACTCACACTGACATCTCCCCGCAGCTGACTGACTAAAAACTTCTGGTTAAACACATCATTTTCCAAATCAGCCGATGTTGTAAAATAGACACTGCAGACCGATATCCTGCCTCCATCTTTCACCACGCTGACCTGCAAATTGATGGCCGAGATGGGATGCGGTCGGACTGCTGAATCCGAGACATCAGACTTGTACGTGCCCTGGGTCTTCGCACGATACAAACGTGCAGCAGCACTCTCTTCCGGTTGCTCTTCAAAACGTTCGATACTGTTATCGAATTGCAGCACAACCTCATGATCCAGCGTTTTATAGAACGTTTTCTCCAGCACTTCCTTTATTGTTATACTGCGAACCAAAGGCGGAATATTAAAACTAACAGTCCCGGAACTTACAATTCTCCAGAATACTTTGCCCAATGCGTTCTTGTAAAAGTCCAGCCAAGCAGGCGGATCAACAAACCGCGCGCCCTGATTCTTATCCGCTGCCAGTTGGCAGAGTAAATTGGAATTGGCAAAATCTTCGAATACCACTGGATCAACGAGCTTGGGCATTGCAGACAACAGGTTACCCGAAACCACATAAACTTGATCGACTGATAACGCCATGATCGTTTCTCCGTGAACATATCCTGTGCAAAGCCAGTGGGGCCAGCCTCGAACACCAGCCCCACTGTGGTCAGTTAGATATCAAGACCATCGATAAAATCTTCAGCATTTTTGCCCAGCTTCTGGATCACCGACTCACGCACGCGTGAGTACACCGATTCATTTAGCACCGTCTGCTGCGCAGCGCGATACATCCAGGCCGTGGTCTTGCTCCAGCTCCAGAACAGGAAGCTACCCCTCTGCACAGTGGTGCTGGCGTTGACCGCGGTCAGCACCATGACCACGTTGCCATCCGGATCCTGCATGACCGGAAGGATCTGGAACGTGCCGATGTCATCGCGGGTGGTGGTACTGTCGAACAGCTTCAGCGCACCCTGATTCTTCGGATTGCTCTCCAGAGCCGCGAAGGTTTTCTCTGTGACCTTGTACACAGCACTGTCAGCCCCTACAACCGCAGCGATCACCTCCAGCACCACTTCATCCATGGTGACATTGGTATTACGCGGGTTATAGTTCTGGTACAACGAACTGACGCGCCCCCAGCCCAGGTTGGCCAAGCCATCGGTGTAGAACTTGAACCACTGCTCCCGCTGCGTGTCGGGGTTGTATTTCTTGTCGGCCGCCAGTTGCATCAGCAGCGTACTGTTTTGAACATCCTCTCGCGCTTGCGGCTCCAATCCGGTAACGAACGATGTGATACTACCGCGCACCACTGCCGCTCCTTCTTCTTCACTCTTGGCACGCACCATCGCCTTACGTGTACGAGCAATATTCCCCGTGGACTCAGGAATATCCAGCGACTGAACCCAGGCGATCAATTGATCATGATCGGTAATAGAACCCATGACGACACTCCTTGTAATTTCAAAGGTTATGTTGAGCTTTCCTTGGTGCACACAAAGCCTGGAATCGGGAGTAATCACTCTTACCTGAGTGATGAACAGCCCAATAACCAGAGTTTGATTTCAATCCATTGGACGCAC
Organism: Pseudomonas sp. SMV7; assembly: GCF_052041995.1. Lineage (NCBI taxonomy): Bacteria > Pseudomonadati > Pseudomonadota > Gammaproteobacteria > Pseudomonadales > Pseudomonadaceae > Pseudomonas > Pseudomonas sp. SMV7. The sequence goes on from NZ_JBKGGT010000016.1 coordinate 67,966, forward strand.
TACGCCTTATACCTGGACAGGATGGCGATGATCCACGCATGATCTGACAGATATAAGGAAAATCTGCCGATATAAAGAAAGGACTTCATATGTCCACTCCATGGAATGATATGCATACGATGCGGATTCCTTCCGCCGCGATACTGCATAAACAGTAAAGTCGCGAAAAAATTCAGCGTCAAGGGAAATGCTGAAAAAGAGTTCCATAGTCAGCCGAAAAAATCGATCCCTTTGGGCTAAGGAGAACCGCCGCCTGTGTACACGCTACTGCACGCTCGTCAGCTAGCCCGATTGATGCCTCACCTCGACCACCGAAGAGAAAGCACCATGAACAAATATTCGCGGCTGGGCTTGCTCGGCCTCGACCAGATACCGGCCATCATCTGTTTGACCCTGTGTTGTACCCAGGCTCACGCGCTCGATAGCACCAGGTTCAGCAAACTCTGTTTCCCGTCGCTTCACCCCGGCTAAGGCAGACTGTTTACGGGCGAACGTTTGGCTCTCTTGGTAGACTGCCACCTTGTCGCGGCTAATGCGGATCTGGACGAGGAAGCTGGTTGCCGTCGGCCTTTATTACGCATTCTTGCCATTTCAGATTGGTACACGTCGTCTTTCGATTGGTAGATTCTGCCAAGCACTTGGTAAAAACGCTTTCCCCTCCGAAAACTGGTACAAAACACGTTGAACGAAATGACCGCAAAATCAGGCTCTAAGCCAGTAACCACGCGCCCTGAGCCGTCACGCCGCTTCAGCGTTGCGCCCATGATGGACTGGACCGACCGCCATTGCCGGTTCTTCCTGCGCCTGCTCTCCAGGCAAACCCTGCTCTACACCGAAATGGTCACCACCGGCGCGCTGCTGCACAACGACGCCCACCGATTCCTCCGCCATGATGCCTCCGAGCACCCGCTGGCCTTGCAACTGGGCGGCAGCGTGCCAGCCGACCTGGCCGCCTGCGCCCGCCTGGCCGAAGAGGCCGGCTACGACGAGGTCAACCTTAACGTCGGTTGCCCCAGCGACCGGGTGCAGAACAACATGATCGGCGCTTGCCTGATGGCCCACCCGGCCCTGGTGGCCGACTGCGTGAAGGCCATGCGCGATGCCGTATCGACCCCGGTCACGGTCAAGCACCGCATCGGTATCAATGGCCGTGACAGCTACGCCGAGCTGTGCGACTTCGTCGGCCAGGTGCGCGAGGCCGGCTGCCGGAGTTTTACCGTGCACGCGCGCATCGCGATTCTGGAAGGGTTGTCGCCCAAGGAAAACCGCGAGATCCCACCGCTGCGATATGACGTGGCGGCGCAGTTGAAAGCGGACTTCCCGGACCTGGAGATCGTGCTCAATGGCGGCATCAAGACCCTGGCCGAATGCCAGGCGCACCTGCAGACCTTCGACGGCGTGATGCTCGGGCGCGAGGCCTACCATAACCCCTACTTGCTGGCCGAGGTGGACCAGCAGCTGTTCGGCAGCGAGGGGCCGATTGTCAGCCGTAGCGAGGCGCTGGCGCAGTTGCGGCCTTATATCGTCGCGCACATGCAGGCGGGCGGGGCCATGCATCACGTGACCCGGCATATCCTGGGGCTGGCCCAAGGGTTCAAAGGCGCCCGGCGGTTCCGTCAGTTGCTGTCGGCAGACATCCACAAGGCAGCGGAGCCGTTGGCGGTGTTCGACCAGGCGGTGGAGCTGCTGCAGGGGCGCTGAGCAATCTACCCGTGAAGCAGGCGGCGTGTGGCTGGCACCGGCTGTGCCGGTGATCGCGGCTGAAGCCGCTCCTACAAATACGGCGATAACTGTAGGAGCGGATTTATCCGCGATGCAGGCGCCGCGATGGTTGCCATCGGCCTAGCCCATATTCGCGGGCATGCCCAGTGCCACACAGAGTGTGCAACCTGTGGATCCGAGCAAGACAGTTACGCCAGGCAGTAGATCTGCTGTCAGGCAACCCGCTGCGGAACCTCAGCGCAGCTTGCGACTCGAATCTTCACCTTTCGCACAGCCCTTCCGGGCAAGCCCGTGCCCAGGCCCTTGAGCGGCCGTCGGGGCTCGGGTAATGTCGAGTCATTGCACAGGACAGAGCACGCCCATGACCTCCAAGCTGGAACAACTCAAGCAGTTCACCACCGTGGTCGCCGACACCGGGGACCTGGATGCCATCACCCGGCTGAAACCGGTCGATGCCACCACCAACCCGTCGCTGTTGCTCAAGGCCGCCGCCATCCCCGGCTATGCCGACCTGCTCAAGCAGGTGAAGGCCGATGCCAAGGGCGACGTCGACCTGGCCTGCGACCGCTTCGCGGTGGCCGTGGGTTCGGGCATTCTCAAGGTCATTCCGGGGCGTATCTCCACCGAGGTGGATGCCCGCCTGTCGTTCGATGAGCCGGCGCTGCTGGCCAAAGCCCGCAAGCTGATCGAACTGTACGAGGCCGCCGGCGTGGGCCGCGAGCGTGTGCTGATCAAGCTGGCCTCCACCTGGGAAGGCATCCGCGCTGCCGAGAAGCTGGAGAAGGAAGGCATCCAGACCAACCTCACCCTGCTGTTCTCCTTCGCCCAGGCCCAGGCTTGCGCCGATGCCGGGGTGTTCCTGATCTCTCCCTTCGTGGGGCGTATCTACGACTGGTACAAGAAAAGCACCGGTCAGGAATACGTGGGTGCCGAAGACCCGGGCGTGCAGTCGGTCACGCGTATCTACAACTACTACAAGGCCAATGGCTACAACACCGTGGTCATGGGCGCCAGTTTCCGCAATATCGGCCAGATCGAGCAGCTGGCCGGCTGCGATCGCCTGACCATCAGCCCAGAGCTGCTGCAGCAGCTCAGCGACGACCAGGGTAACCTGCCGCAGGTGCTGAAACCGGGCAATGCCGGCGAGCCCAAGCAGCACCTGAACGAAAGCCAGTTCCGCTGGGCCATGAACGAAGATTCCATGGGTACCGAGAAACTGGCCGAGGGTATTCGCCAGTTCGCGCGGGACCAGGAGAAGCTGGAGAAGTTGATGGCTGAAAAGGCCTGATACATTTCGGGTTTGCCTGACGGGCGGGAAGTGTTCAGCATTTTTCGCCCGTTTTGTTTTACCGAGTCATAGTTGTGTAATTGTTTCTCGGACCTCTTCGCGGGCACGCCCGCTCCCACAGGGATCTCCACAGTGCTTGAAAGCGCCGCCATACCTGTGGGAGCGGGCGTGCCCGCGAAAGGGCCCGCATAGCCCCCGAGCTGTCGATGACCTCCCCTACCCCATTGCCCCTCGTACTCGCCGGCCCGGTACTGCGCCGCCTGGAACCCCAGCGCCTGGCCATCTGGCTGGTTGCCACGCAACCACTGCAACCCGAATTCATCTTTCCGGCAAGCGAGGCCCGGGTCGATTGCCAGGTGGTCGCGGTGGGCCAGCACGCCTTCATCCACCTGCTGGATATCCACTTCGTCCAGCCACTGCCCTGCGATCAACTGCTCGAATATGACCTGCTGATCAACGGCCAGGGCATTGCTGACTGGGCACCGCACCTGCTCTACCCCGGCGCCTGCCGCCCAAACCTGGTACTGCGCGACCGCCTCGACCATCTGTTGCACGGCTCCTGCCGCAAGCCGCATCACCCGGCCGCCGACGGCCTGCTGTGTGCCGACCGCCTGCTGCAGGCCTGCACAACACCGACGGATCGCCCCGCCATGCTGCTGATGACCGGCGACCAGGTGTACGCTGACGACGTCGCTGGCCCGATGTTGCGCGCCATCCATGCCCTGATCGCACGCCTGGGCCTGTTCGACGAGCCCTTGGACGGCGCCGTGGTCGCCGACAGCCAGGCGCTGTACCGGCACCCGGCCTGCTATTACCACCGCGCCGACCTGCTGCCGGCCCAGGAGCGCAACGAGACCCTGCGCGAACGTTTTTTCGGCGGCAAGCGCAAGCCGATCTTTTCCTCCAGCAACGCCGACAACCACCTGGTGACCTTCGCCGAGGTCATGGCCATGTACCTGCTGGTGTGGTCACCCGTGCCCTGGCAACTGGTGCACCTGGACATGCCCGACGCCCTCACCGCGCCACGCCAGGCCCGCTACCGGCAGGAGCTGCCGCTGATCCAGGCGTTTGCCGCCAACCTCGGCCAGGTAGCCCGGGTGATGGCCCACCTGCCCTGCCTGATGATCTTCGACGACCACGACATCACCGACGACTGGAACCTGTCGGCGCAATGGGAGGAAACCGCCTATGGCCACCCCTTCTCGCGGCGGATCATCGGCAACGCCCTGCTCGGCTACCTGCTGTGCCAGGCCTGGGGTAACGACCCGGACGCTTGCCAAGCACTGGTCGGCCAATGCCAGGCGCTTGGCAGCCAGCCCCAGGATCAGCTGATCGACGAGCTGCTGCGCTTCCAGGGCTGGCAGTTCAGCCTGCCCAGCAACCCGCCCTTGCTGGTGCTGGACACCCGCACCCGCCGCTGGCGCAGCGAGAGCAGCCTGGCCAAACCGTCCGGCCTGCTGGACTGGGAAGCGCTTAGCGAGCTGCAACAAGCACTGCTGGACCACCCGTCGGCAATCATCGTGTCGCCTGCGCCGATCTTCGGCGTCAAGCTGATCGAGACGGTGCAGAAGGTATTCAGCTGGCTGGGCTACCCGCTGCTGGTGGATGCCGAGAACTGGATGGCCCATCGCGGTGCCGCGCGGGTCATTCTCAACATCTTCCGCCATTCGCGCACGCCGGGGCATTACGTGGTGTTGTCCGGGGACGTGCATTACTCGTTCGTTTATGAAGTGCTGATCCGCCACCGCCAGCGCAGCCCGCATTTGTGGCAGGTCACCAGCAGCGGGATCAAGAACGAGTTCCCCCGGCGCCTGCTGGACGTGCTCGACCGGCTCAACCGCTGGCTGTATGCGCCGCGCTCGCCGCTCAACTGGTTTACCAAGCGCCGCGAGATGGAGGTGGTGCCGCGTACACCCAGCCGTAGCAAGGCCGGCGAGCGGTTGTGGAATGGCGCGGGCCTGGGGCAGGTGTTCTTCGATGAACAGGGGCGGCCGACGCGGGTTTATCAGCTGGATGCGGATGGGGGTGAAGCGACTGAGTTTGTTGGCAGAACATAGCCAGGCATAGTAACCGTATTGCCTGTGCCCGCCCTTTCGCGGGCACGCCCGCTCCCACAGGGAATCTCTGTGAGCCAGCGGGCAACGTTGCAGCTGTTTGAGCGGTTTACCGGCGAAGTGGCTGGCGCAGGCTGTCGATCAGGTACGCTCCAGCGCACTGACCAGGTCGTGGAAGGCTTCGCGGTTGGAATCGTTCAGGCCCATGAGGATCTTGTGCGCCTCCAGCACCTTGGAACGCACGACGTCTTCGTTCTGGTCCTGCGACGGCAGGTCGGTCAGGCACTCCGGGCACGGAATCGGACGATCGACGATGTTGAACACCTGATCGAAGCCCATCGACTGCAACAGCCGGGAAATGTCCGGGTTGGTGGTGACCACGGTCGGCAGCAGGCCCACTTTCTGCCGCGACAGGATCGACAGCTTGGCCAGCAGGCCCAGGGTGGTGCTGTCGATGCTCTCGGTTTCAGTCAGGTCGATGACAATCGCCGAGAAGTTCAACGCCGTGAAAATCTTCTCGATCGTCGCATCCAGCGCCGAACACAAGGTCAGACGCACTTCACCGACGAATTTCAGTACAAAGGTACCGCTCTGCTCGGCGAACTGGATTCTACCGGTACTCATTGAAGGTTCCTGCTCAACACCAATAGGGCGATATCATCCGGCATCTCCCCAAGCGTAGCCAATCCAAAACGTTGACGTAGCCCATCCAGGCTGCCACCTGCTGCCCTGACGATTTCCGGCAGGGCGGTTTCTTTATCTTTGAGCGTGTCGCCCGGCAAAAGGTCCAGAATGCCGTCGGACATCAGGCTGAGGCTGAAGCGCGGCGGCAGTTCCACGACCAGGTCCTGGTACACAGCCTCGTCGAACAACCCCACCGGCAGGCCGCGGCCTTCCAGGTAGCGGGTATGCTCAGGGGTATGCAGCACCGGCAACGGCAGATGGCCGCCTACTGCGTAGGTCAGCAGGCCGGTGTCCTCGTCGATCACCCCGCCGACCATGGTCACGTGCTTGCCCAGCTTGCAGTTGATCAGCCCACGGTTGATGTGGCTGAGCACCTGCGAGGGCTTGAACTCGCGCATCTTGCCGCTGCGCTTGAATTCGAACAACAGCCGCGTGGTCATGAACTTCAGCAGCACGGTGACGAACGCCGACGACGCGCCATGCCCGGAAACATCGGCCAGGTAGAAGGCGATGCGCCGCTCGTCCACCCGGAAGTAATCGGCAAAATCACCCGACAGGTACAGCGACGGGATGATCTGGTGCTCGAAAGCGAACTCGCCGGCCACCCAGGGGCTTTCCGGCAGCATGTTCATCTGCACCTGGCGACCGGCGGTCTGGTCCTCCTGCAGCAAGTGCAGGCTGGCTTCCAGTTCGCGGTTGGCGGCTTCGAGCTTGTCGCGGTAGCGCTGGTTTTCCAGCACCAGGCGCGAACGGTCGAGGGCCCGGCGCACCGAGTGCTCGAGCACTGCCAGGTCTTCCAGTGGCTTGATCAGGTAGTCGGCCGCGCCCAGGCGCAACGCCTCTACCGCATCGCTCATGACACCGGCGCCGGACACCACGATCACCGGCAACTGCGGCGCGCGCTCGCTGACCTGGCGAATCAGCTCGAGGCCGCCCATCTGCGGCATGCGCAGATCGCAGATCACGAGGTCGGGCTGGTGTTCTTCGAAGACCTGAAGCCCCTGCTGGCCATTGCCGGCCTGGAGGACGCTGAAACCACTGTCTTCAAGATAGGCGGCGAGGCTCGCACGGACCACGTCGTCGTCATCGATGATCAGCAGCGTTGCACTGGTTTTCTGCATGTGGGCGAACGGCGCCGATTGGGTTGGTGCAGCGGGGTCGGCAAGGCAGACGGCCAGCTACGGGAATTCTCTATGGTCACGCTCTACTTGAGTTGTAGGACAAGAACACCTGCCAGGCAACTGTCCGGCAACTGTGAGAGCTACCTTGTAAGGCGCAGACGGTACTCCCATCCGGCAGGCGTTTCAAGCATGCAAGGGTCGACCTCGCCGCACTTTACAGCGCAAATCACCGGGAGTTATAAGAAAGTCGTCCAGCGCAACCCGACAGGAAGCATGCAGCATGCCCCACACGCCCTCCAGCCATGCCGAAAAACGCGACTTCATCCGCATGCGCATCGACACCGAGGTCAGCCTGCTGCATGAAGGCCAGGTGATTGCGGCGGTGTGCCTGGACCTGTCCAGCAGCGGCATGCAAGTGCAGGCCGCGCAACGCTTTCAGGTGGGGGACCGTATCGAGGTGCGGATCGATTCCGAGCATCCGGCTCTGAAGGGCCTGCACGCCAGTACCGAAGTCGTGTGGATTGCCGACCAGCCGGATGGCCAGCAGAAGTTCGGGCTGCGGATCCTGGCCATGCACTGATCGACCTGCCTGGCGCTCCTGCACGGGATCGCGCAGGAGCAGGCAGGTGGCAGATCAGAAGTCGTCTTCGACTGCGCCATCCTTGACCTTGAACTCGCGGTTCTGCAGGTAGGCATTGCGAATGAAGATGTACTTGTCACCCTGGATCAGCTTCTCGGCCGACAGCAGGTCGGCGCGGGTGTCGATCACGTCCAGGGCGAAGATCGAGTTGCGCGTCGGCACATGGTCGATGTAGCGGTAGGGTTCGGTGTAGGTGTCCGGGTACTTGGCCACGCCGTCACGCACGGTGCTCGGGCCCAGCAACGGGATGACCACGTACGGGCCACTCGGCACGCCCCAGTAGCCGAGGGTCTGGCCGAAGTCCTCATCGTTGCGCTGCAGGCCCATCCGGGTGCCGACATCGAAGAAGCCGCCCAGGCCGAAGGTGGTGTTGACGATCAGCCGCGCAGTGTCCACGCCTGCAGCGTGAGGCTTGAGCTGCAGCAGGTCGTTGGCCAGGTTGGTCACGTCACCGAGGTTGCGGAAGACGTTGTGGATGCCGTCTTCGAGGAACTGCGGGGTGACCGCCTGGTAGCCCTTGGCCAACGGCTTGAGGGCATAGGTGTCAAGGGCATCGTTGAAGCGGAAGATCGGGCGGTTGACCGCTTCCCAGGGATCTTCCTCGGTGGCCGCCTGGGTAGCTGCCACGGGCGCCAACAGCATGCTGGCACAGACACAGGCCTGGGTGACTCGTTCGATCACACTGGCACCGATCCTACGCATAGGTGTTTCTCCATCGGATTTCTCGGCCGCAAGCGCAACGGGGGCGCTGCTGTACGGCGGCAGTATAGAGGCTTGCGGGCTGATAAGCAGCTTTACACAGCGTTGCTCAATAATTTGTGAACAAAGGTTGCGCGGTGCGCGCTGTCACAGGGCGGTAACAATCGCCCAATAGCCTGCGGAGTATTTGAGGGACGTTGCCATGGATGCTGCACCCGCCTTCACCGCTGTGCTGTTCGGCTTGCGCGGCTGCCTGGTGCACACCGCCAATGGCGCGCCGTCGCCCGCCCCAGGCGCGCTTGCCACCCTCGCCAGCCTGCGCCAGCGCCAGGTGCCTTGCATCTGGCTGGATGAGCTCGACACCAGCCAAGGCCAGCGCCTGGCCCAGGTACTGCCCGACTGGTTGCCGGGGCATACCGTGAATGGCACGCGCTGGCCGGCGCCGAACGCCTGCTGGCAGGCGCTGATGACGCTGCACAGCGCACGCCTGGATGGCTGCGTGCTGGTCAGCGGCGAGCCGCGGCTGCTGCAGTCTGGCCTCAATGCGGGACTGTGGACGGTGGGGTTGGCCGCGTGCAGTCCGTTCTGCGACCTCAATTCACGGCAATGGCAGGCCATGACCGCGCAGCAACAGGACCTGGCCCGGGGCAAGGCGACGCTGGAACTGTTCAGCCTGGGTGTACATTCGGTGATCGACCACCTCGAAGCGCTGGACACCTGCCTGGAGGATATCGCCCAGCGGCGGCACAAGGGCGAAAAACCCTGATACAGCAGCGTTGATACGGATCATGCAAAGCGGCTGCAGGTGGATTACGCTGAACACAAGCCAGAACCTTTGCCGCTTCGCTGAGGTCCATGGCTTGCCAAGCCATTGATGGAGAACTGCCAATGCCTGCCCGCGAATTGCAAGAGCGCCTGAACAGCTTGCGCGAGCAACTGGACCGCAACGTGCCGCTTTCGGACGAAGAGCTGGCCGCGCTACATGAAGAAGCACGCCAGATCGAGGCGCAACTGAAACTTGAAGAAACCACGCCAGACAACAACCTGGTGGACGGCGTGAACCTGGCGATCGAGCGCTTCGAGGCCGACCACCCCGACCTCACCGCCACCCTGCGCAGCATTGCCAACTCGCTGCACAGCATGGGCATCTGAAAACCAACGGGGCCGCAACAGCGGCCCCGATACCTTACTGGCGAACCAGACGCTGGTTCTGCGGGCTGATCGCGCGGGTGCTGCGATACGGGTTGATATCCAGCCCACCGCGGCGCACATAGCGCGCATACACCGTCAGATACTCCGGCTGCAGCAGGTTCTTCAGATCCAGGTAGATCCGCTCCACGCACTGCTCATGGAAGTCGGCATGCTGGCGGAAGCTGATCAGGTAGGTCAGCAGGCTGGCAGGGTCCAGCGCCTTGCCCTTGTACTCGACCACCACGCTGCCCCAGTCCGGCTGGCCGGTGACCGGGCAGTTGGATTTCAGCAGGTGGCTGTGCAGGGTTTCCGCCACCACCTGGTCAGCGCTGCAACGCAGCAGTTCGGGCTGCGGCTGCTGGTAGTTACTGATGGCAACGTCCAGTGCATCGATACACTGACCCGGCAGGGCCACCACACCCTGCGCCTCGACTTCGGCCAGGCTGCGCACCTTCACGCCAACCGGCTTGCCGGCAGCGGCGGACAGGTCTTTCTCCAGGCAGGCCTGAAGCTCGCCAGACGACGCGAACACGGTCTGGTTCAGCGAATTCAGGTACAGCTTGAACGACTTGGACTCGATGATGTTCGGCGAATCGGCCGGGATGGCGAACTCGCCGATGGCCACTACCGGCTTGCCGGAGGGCAGCAGCCAGCTCAGCTCGAAGCAGTTCCAGTAATCCACGCCCTGCCAGGGCAAGGTCTGGGCAGTAACCCCCAGTTCGGCCCACTTCGCGGTGCGCGGGATCGGGAACAGCAACTGCGGGGAATAGGTGGCGATGTATTCGCTGGACTTGCCCAGCGGGGAATGTTCGGCAGCGGGATGCATGGAAACTGACCTGAAGGTTCGAAATTGCGCCTAGTCTACCGGTTTTGCGCCCCGCCTTGCAGCGCAAGTCACCGGGCGGTTAGCGGGGAATTACAACTTTGTCAGTTTGCGCGTGCGGCTGCCGGGTCACGTATCATCTCGGCCAAAGCCCTGCGCTGTCACTGTGGGAGCGGGCCTGCCGGCTCCCACAGTTTGCGGCGCCGCTACCCGGAGCTAATGCCACCCCATGAAACTGCTGATCGTCGAAGACCAGGCCCGCACCGGCCAGTACCTGAGCCAGGGCCTGAACGAAGCCGGCTTCGCCACCGAACTGGCCACCGATGGCGAGACCGGCCAGTTCCTGGCCCTGACCGGCGACCACGACCTGCTGATCCTCGACGTGATGCTGCCCGGACGGGATGGCTGGCAGATACTCCAGGCCGTGCGCCAGGCCGGCCTGGATACACCGGTGCTGTTCCTCACCGCCCGCGACGCCGTCGAAGACCGGGTACACGGGCTGGAGCTGGGCGCCGATGACTACCTGGTCAAGCCGTTCGCCTTCTCCGAGCTGCTGGCCCGGGTGCGCAGCCTGTTGCGCCGGGGCAGCAGCCCCAGCCAGGACACCACCCTGAGCCTGGCTGACCTGCGCCTGGACCTGATCCGTCGCCGCGCCGAGCGCGCCGGCCAGCGCATCGACCTGACCGCCAAGGAGTTCGCCTTGCTCGAACTGCTGCTGCGCCGCCAGGGCGAGGTGCTGCCCAAATCGCTGATCGCCTCGCAGGTGTGGGACATGAATTTCGACAGCGACACCAATGTGATCGAGGTAGCCATCCGCCGCCTGCGCCTGAAGATCGACGACCCGCACCCGAACAAGCTGATTCACACCGTGCGCGGCATGGGCTACGTCCTCGAAGAGCGCGAGGCATGATGCGCCGGGTGTCCCTCGGCAGCCGCCTGGCCCTGCTGTTCGCCGCCTGCACGGCCGCCGTCTCGCTCGGCGCTGGCCTGATCTTCAGCCGGGCCAGCGCGCAGCACTTCGTCGAACTGGACCAGCAACTGCTGGACTCGCGCCTGTCGCTGTTCCGCACCCAGCTGGCCGGTATCACCACCCCGGCCGAGCTGCAGACGCGCCTGCCCGCCCTGCGCGATGAACTGGGCCACCAGGCCGACCTGGCCCTGCGCATCAGTGGCAGCGACGGTGCCACCTGGTTCGAAAGCCGCACGGGCTTGCCCCAGGCACCGCTGCCCGACGGGCTGGCGACCCTGCATGAACAAGGCACGGACTACCGCAGCCTGGCCGTACACCTGGTACCAGGCGCTGCGCAATCGCCACAGCTGACCCTGTACCTCGACATCACCCACCACCAGCACTTCCTGCAGGGCATGCAGCGCCTGATCTGGCTGACGGTCGGCCTGTCGGCGCTGGCTACGGCACTGCTCGGTGCCTGGGCCGCGCGCCGCGGGCTGCGCCCGTTGCGGCAGATGGGCCAGGTGGCCGCCGGCGTGTCGGCGCGGTCGCTGACCACCCGCCTGCCGGTGGCGCAGATGCCCGAAGAACTGGCCGAGCTGGCCACGGCCATGAACGCCATGCTGCAGCGCCTGGACGATGCCTTCCAGCGCCTGTCAGCGTTCTCTGCCGACATTGCCCACGAGCTGCGCACGCCGCTGTCCAACCTGCTGACCCATACCCAGGTCACCCTCACCCGCCCACGCAGCCTCGAGGAGTACCGTGAGGCCCTGCATGGCAACCTGGAAGAACTGCAGCGGATGGCGCAGATGATCAACGACATGCTGTTCCTGGCCAAGGCTGACCATGGCCTGCTGATGCCGGGGCGAACGCCGCTGGTGCTGCATGAGGAAGTGGATGCGCTGCTGGAGTACTACGCCCCGCTGGCCGAGGACAGCAACGTGCAGATGTCGCGCGCGGGTGAGGCCCGGCTGCAGGGCGACCGGCACATGCTGCGGCGGGCGCTGTCCAACCTGCTCGACAATGCCTTGCGCTTTACCCCGGCGGGTGGGCAGATACGGGTGACGCTGGCGCCTGGGCCGACGCTGTGCGTGGCCAATACCGGAGGGGCCATCGACCCGGCTGTATTACCGCGCCTGTTCGACCGTTTCTACCGGGTGGACCCGGCGCGGCGCGAAGGCAATAGCGAGCATGCGGGATTGGGGCTGGCGATTACCCGGTCGATCGTGCAGGCCCATGGCGGGCGCATTCGGGCTGAATGTGAGGATGGATGGACACGGTTCGTAATCGAGTTCACTGAAGATCGGTGAACCGGGGGCTGCTTTGCGCCCCCAAGTCTCAAGCAGATATCAGACCGCCAGGCCAATCGCCGGCTGCACCTGCGATGCCCGGTAGGCCGGGTAGATGGTCGCCAGGAAGCTCATCACCAACCCGGCCGTGCAGATGATCGCCACATCGCCCCACTGCAACTGCGACGGCAGGCTGCTGATGAAGTACACATCCGAAGTAAAGATGTGTTGCCCGCTCACCCGCTCCAGCCAGCCGACAATCTGGCTGACATTGAACGCCGCGATCACCCCCAGCACACCGCCAATCAGCGTGCCGACAATGCCGATCAGGCTGCCTTGGACCATGAACGTGCCCATGATCTGCGCCGGCGTGGCACCCAGGGTGCGGAGGATGGCGATGTCCGGGCCCTTGTCGTTCACTACCATCACCAGGGTGGCGATGATGTTGAATGCCGCCACCGCGATAATCATCATCAACAGCAGGCCGATCATGGTCTTTTCCATCTTCATGGCGCTGAACAGGCTGCCCTGGGTATGCGACCAGTCATCGGCACGGTAGGCGTCGCCCAGCCTGGCGGCGATGGCCTTGGACACCTGCGGCGCGGCATACAGGTCGTGCAGCTTCAGGCGCACGCCCTGCACCTGGCCCGGCGCCCAGCGCTGCATGGCGCCAGCATCGGCCACATGGATGTAGGCCTGCGAGCCGTCCAGCTCGGCCCCCACCTTGAAGATGCCGACCACGGTCAGGCGCTGCATGCGCGGGGTGATACCGCCGGGTTCCTTGCTGATTTCCGGCACGATCAGGGTCAGCTTGTCCCCCGTGTTGAGGCGGAAGCGGCGCGCGGTCAGCTCGCCGATGACCACACCGAACTCGCCCGGCTGCAGGTCCTGCAGGCGGCCCTGGACGATGTGCTGGCCGACGATCGAGACCTTGCCCTCCTCGGCCGGGTCGATACCGCCAACCTGGATCGGCTGCATGGCGCCCTTGTACGACAGCATGCCTTCCATTTCGCTAATCGGCGCTGCCGCCATCACCGCCGGGTCCTGCAAGGCCGCGTCGGCCACCTTGTGCCAGTCGTCCAGCGGCTGCACGCCAAGGATGGCGGCATGCGGCACCAGGCCGAGAATGCGCGAGCTCATTTCACGCTGGAAACCGTTCATCACCGACAGCACCACGATCATCGCCAGCACGCCCAGCGACAGGCCGATCATCGAGGTCATCGAGATGAACGAGATGAAGTGGTTGCGACGCTTGGCTCGGGTGTAGCGCGCGCCGATGAAGATGGGCAAGGGTCTGAACATGTACGGAAACACCCAATGAAAACAGGAAAACGGGGCGGCGCGGCCACCCCGTGCAGTCGATCAGATCGCCACCAGGTGACCGTCGTCGAGCTTCAGCACGCGGTCCATCTGGCGTGCCAGGTTGAGGTCGTGGGTCACCACCAGGAACGCGGTGCGCGAGGCACTGGACAGTTCCTGCATCAGTTCCTGGATGCCCTGCGCGGTGTGGTGGTCGAGGTTGCCGGTCGGCTCGTCGAGCATCACCAGGCCCGGGCGGTTGACCAGCGCCCGGGCAATCGCCACCCGCTGGCGCTCGCCGCCGGACAGCTCGGCCGGCTTGTGGTTGAAGCGGTGGGCCAGGCCGACCCGCTTGAGCAGCGCCTCGGCCCGCTCGCGGGCCTCGGGAATGGGGGTACGGCCGATCAGCAACGGCATGCACACGTTTTCGATGGCGGTGAATTCCGGCAGCAGGTGGTGGAACTGGTAGACAAAGCCCAGTTCCCGGTTACGCAGCAGGCCACGCGCCCGCTCGCCCAGCGCCGACAGCTCCTCGCCGGCCAGCCAGACGCTGCCCTGGGTCGGCCGGTCGAGGCCGCCCAGCAGGTTGAGCAAGGTACTCTTGCCGGAGCCTGAGCTGCCGACGATGGCCACGCGCTCACCGGCGTGCAGCTCGAGGTTGAGCCCGGACAGTACCTGCACCGACTCCGGGCCCTCGTCGTAGGACTTGCCCAGGTTGCGGCAACTCAGAACGGCTTTATCACTCATGCGCGACTCACTCATAACGTAGCGCCTCTGCAGGCTGGGTGCGCGCCGCACGCCAGGCCGGGTACAGGGTGGCGAAGAAACTCAGGACCAGCGCCGCGGCACAGACCATGTACACGTCCTGGGCCTGGATCTGCGATGGCAGGTAATCGATGAAGTACACGTCGGCATTGAGGAACTTGTGCCCGATCAATTTCTCGATGCCGGCGATCACCGCACTGACATTCAGCGCGGCGACGATCCCGACCACGGCGCCGATCAGGGTACCGATCACCCCGATCACCGTGCCCTGGACCATGAAGATGAGCATGATCTGCCCGGGCGTGGCGCCCAGCGTGCGCAGGATGGCAATGTCGCCGCGCTTGTCGTTGACCACCATCACCAGGGTGGAAATGATGTTGAACGCCGCAACCGCCACGATCAGCAGCAACAGCAGGCCGATCATGGCCTTTTCCATGCGGATCGCCTGGTACAGGTTGCCATGGGTGCGGGTCCAGTCACGGCTGTAGAACTCCTGCTCACCCAGGCGCTGGGCGATGTCCCAGGCCACCCGCGGGGCCTGGAACAGGTCGTCGAACTTCAGGCGCAGGCCCTGCACCTGGTCGGGTTTCCAGCGGTGCAGGCGGGACAGGTCGCTGATGTTGGTCAGGCCCAGGTAGCCGTCGATCTCGCCCGCCCCGACGTGGAAGGTCCCGACCACGGTGAAGCGCTTCATGCGCGGGAACATGCCGGCCGGGGTCACGCTGACCTCGGGGGCGACGAAGGTGAGCTTGTCGCCAGTCGACACGCCCAGCTTGGCCGCGGCCTTGTCGCCGATCATGATGCCCCACTCGCCCGGCGCCAGCTGGTCGAGGCGGCCCTGCAGGACGAATTTGTCGATGATCGACACCTCGCGCTCGCGGGCCGGGTCGATGCCGTTGAGCAGCACCTTCTGCACCTTGCCGTCATGGGTCAGCAGGCCCTGCATCTGGGTGAACGGCGCAACCGCCAGCACCTGCGGATTCTGCTTTACTTGTTGGGCAAGGGCCGACCAGTCGGCTATGGGCTGGCCGCTCTCCAGCGTGGCATGCGGGATCATGCCCAGCACGCGGGTGCGCATCTCGTGGTCGAAACCGTTCATCACCGAGAGCACCACGATCATCACCACCACGCCCAGGGCGAGGCCGATCATCGAGGTCAGGGAAATGAACGATACGAAGTGATTGCGACGTTTGGCACGGGTATAACGCGTGCCGATGAATGCGAAAAGAGGTCTGAACATGTCGGGGCTTGTTCGGATGAAAGGGAACGTCCTTGTGGCGAGGCGCCTACGGCGGCTTTACACTCGGACCACCGCCGCCACCTTGGGTTCGCCATGACGACATTAGACGAAGAAGATCGCCGCGAATACTACCGCATCGAAGATCAGATCGCACTTCAAATCAGCCCCCTCAGCGCGGCCGAAGCCCTTGACGCAGATGTGTTGCAAGATGATTCGCCGCTGTTCAACCTGCTCAGCGAGCTGCACCTGTCCGACTTCGAGTCGCAGCACCTGCTCCGCCAGCTGAGCGAAAAGGACCGCACCCTCGCCGCCTTCCTGCGCGCGCAGAACAAACGCCTCGACCTGCTCAGCGCGGTGGTTGCCCAGACCCTGCTCGGCGAAGTGGGCCAACTCCAGCCGGTGGTCATTTCCGAGGGCGGCATCGAGTTCACCCAGGCCACGCGCCTGGCTCCCGGTACCCGGGTAAAGGTGAAGATGGTGCTGATGCCACGCGCCCATGGCTTGCTGCTGCGCGGCAAGGTCACCCATTGCGACCCGCGCCCGCAGGGCGGCTTCGAGGTCGGCAGCGAATTCACCGACATGACCGATGCCCAGCGTCAACTGCTGGCCCGCTACATCCTGCAGCGCCAGCAACAGCAACGGCGCCAGCAGCTGGAACAGAACGACCCCGCCTCCTGAGCCCAACTTTTCCCTGATTTGAAGGAACGAACGTGACCCTGATCTACGGCCATCGCGGCGCCAAGGGCGAAGCGCCCGAGAATACCCTGAAGAGCTTCCAGCAATGCCTGGCTCACGGCGTGACCCGCTGCGAGCTGGACCTGCACCTGTCGGCCGACAACGAGCTGATGGTGATCCACGACCCCACCCTCAAGCGCACCACCGGCAAGCGCGGCAAGGTGGTCGAGCACTCGGCCGCCGACCTGGTCAGGATCGACGCGCGCAAAGGCGGCCCCGGCCATGTCCAGCCCTGCCCGATCCCGCGGCTGGAAGAACTGTTCCAGAAATGCCCGTTCGAGCATTGGCAGCTGGAAGTGAAAAGCGCCTCACGCACCCGCGCCGCCACCACCGTGCTGGCGATCCGTGAACTGGCCCAGCAGTACGGCCTGCTGGACAAGGTGACCATCACCTCCAGCTCGCGCGAAGTGCTGGGCGCCGCACAGGAACTGGTGCCGGATGTGAAACGCGGGCTGGTGGCCGAATACGCCTGGCTCGACCCGCTGAAGGTGGCGCAGAACTACGGCTGCGACCTGCTGGCATTGAACTGGACACTGTGCACGCCGGAGCGCCTGCTGAAAGCGCAGAGCCAGGGGTTGCACGTGTCGGTATGGACGGTCAACGAACCGGCACTGATGCGCCGGCTCGCTGACTTTGGCGTGGACAGCCTGATTACAGACTTTCCCGGTTTGGCCAAGACCACCCTCGGGCAGGGTTGAAATCGGTCTCTCCGACCGGCTCAGGCCACCGGTCGGAGCCGCTCAAAAAAGCCGGTTCAGGCCGTCGTAGGCAGCTACCCGATAGGCTTCGGCCATGGTCGGGTAGTTGAACGTGGTGTTGACGAAGTACTTCAGGTTGTTCAGCTCGCCCGGCTGGTTCATCACGGCCTGGCCGATGTGGACGATTTCCGAAGCCTGGTAGCCGAAGCAGTGCACGCCCAGCACTTCCAGGGTTTCGCGATGGAACAGGATCTTCAGCATGCCTTGCGGCTCGCCGGCAATCTGCGCACGGGCCATGCTCTTGAAGAAGGCCTTGCCCACTTCGTATGGCACCTTGGCCTGGGTCAGCTCTTGCTCGTTCTTGCCGATCGAGCTGATCTCGGGAATGGTGTAGATGCCGGTCGGCACGTCGTTGACGAAGCGCCAGCTGCCATTGTCGACGATGCTGCCCGCTGCCGAGCGACCCTGGTCGTGGGCGGCACTGGCCAGGCTTGGCCAGCCGATCACATCACCGGCACCGTAGATGTTCGGCACGCTGGTGCGGTAGCTCTCGTCGACCTCGATCTGGCCGCGGCTGTTGACCTTGATGCCGATGTTTTCCAGGCCCAGCTTGTCGGTGTTGCCGGTACGGCCGTTGCACCACAGCAAGGCGTCGGCCTTGATCTTCTTGCCCGACTTCAGGTGCAGGATCACCCCGTTGTCCAGGCCTTCGACACGCTCGTAGTCTTCGTTGTGGCGCACGGTGATGTTGTTGTTGCTGAAGTGGTAGCTCAGCGCCTGGGAAATTTCCGAATCGAGGAAGCTCAGCAGCTGACCACGGTTGTCCACCAGCTCAACCAGCACGCCGAGGCCGCTGAAGATCGAGGCGTACTCGCAACCGATCACGCCAGCGCCGTACACGATCAGCTTGCGCGGGGTGTGGCTGAGGCTGAGGATGGTGTCGCTGTCGTAGACGCGCGGGTGGTTGAAGTCGATGTCGGCCGGGCGATAGGGGCGCGAGCCGGTGGCGATGATGATGTGCTTGGCGTTGAGTTTTTCCACCACACCGTTCGGGCAGACCACTTCGATGGTCTGCTCGTCGGCGAAGCTGCCGGTGCCGACGAACACATCCACGCGGTTACGGGCGTAATAGCCGGTGCGCGAAGCCACCTGCTTGGCAATGACCTTCTCGGCGCTCTTCAGCACGTCGGGGAACGAGAACCAGCGCGGCTCGCCGATGGCACGGAACATCGGGTTGGTGTTGAACTGCATGATCTGCCGCACCGAGTGACGCAGTGCCTTGGACGGGATGGTGCCCAGGTGGGTGCAGTTGCCCCCGACCTGGCGACGGCTGTCGACCATCGCCACCTTGCGCCCTGCTTTGGCGGCGTTCATTGCCGCGCCTTCCCCGGCCGGGCCGGAACCCAGCACCACTACGTCGTAGTTGTAGACAGCCATGCGTACTCCTTCAGAACTGGCCCGCAAGCCACGGTCGCTCGCGGGGCGCGATCATGCCGCCGGGGCGTCATGAGAAAATTCGGGTGCAGTCTAATCAAGCGTGAACGCCGCGCACATTAACCCTTGGTCGCGTCGTAGGCCAGTTTTGCCCGCACTACATGTGGTTCACCCACTCCCTGGCGGCGATCATCCCTGCTTGTGCTTTCACTCGCCTTTCACTGCCCGCTCGAACGCGGGCGTAGCTCGGGAGACGAAGCCACCCTCGGCCCGAGTCACCAGAACAGCCGGCAGGCCATGCGTCATGGCAAAATCCCAGCCGCGCTGCGGGCCGAGGATCAACAACAGCGTCGAATAGCCGTCTGCCCGCAGTGCCGAGGCATCGAGCACGGTGACCGCGGCCAGGTCATGTTGCACCGGGCGCCCGAGGCGGGCATCGAAGGTGTGCGAATAGCGCCGGCCATTGTCCTCGAAATAATGCCGATAGTCACCCGAGGTTGATACCGAAAGGCCATTGAGCGGAATGACCTGGCGGGCGATCTGGCGGTCTTCGCGGGGTAGCTCCAGGGCAATGCGCCAGGGGCTGCCGTCAGGCTTGCGGCCGACGGCCTTGAGCTCACCGGTCACTTCGGCGACGAAGCTGGCGACGCCCATGGCCTGCAGGCGCGTGGCGATCAGGTCGACGGCATGGCCGGCGGCAATGCTGTTGAAGTCGAGCTGCACCGGGGCGTCCTTGCACAGGGCCTGGCCCTGGATGTGCAGCTGTCGGTAGCCCACCCGCTGGCGCGCCTGGGCCAGGGCCTGCGGGTCGGGCACCTGCATGTGGCGCGCCTGCGGGCCGAAGCCCCACAAGTCGAGCAACGGCTCGACGGTGAGGTCGAAGGCGCCGTCGCTCTGCTCGGCCAGGTGCTGGCCGAATGCAGCCAGCTCAAGCATGTCGGGCGGCAAGGCCATGCACTGGTTGGCGGGCAGCAAGTTGAACTGGCTGACGATGGAGTCGCCGCGGTAGGTTGAGTAGTGCTGATCAATGCCGTTGAGGATGGCCTCGACCGCCGCCTGGACTTGGGCCGGCGCCGGGCCGCCGGGCTCGCGGACGTACTGGATGCTGTAACTGCTGCCCATGGTCGGGCCACCCAGGCGTTCGACGGTCGGGCCCTGGTTGCAGGCGGTCAGCAGCATCAGGATGAACAGGAGGGCTGTGCGCAAAGGGTGGGTTCTCGGTGGCTGTGCTGGCCTTATCGCGGATCAATCCGCTCCTACAGGATATGCACCGCTGTGCAGGAGCGGATTTATCCGCGATCAGGCCAGCACAGACAACACAAAATCTGGATAAAAAAACGGGAACCCGAAGGTTCCCGTTTTTTCATTGCCTTACAAGCGAATCAGCGCGGAAACGCTGGCGGGTTCACACCGGCCATCTCTTCCATCACGCGAACCACCTGGCAGCTGTAACCGAATTCGTTATCGTACCAGACGTACAGGACAACGCGATTGTCGTTGGCGATGGTCGCTTCAGCATCAACCACACCGGCGTGGCGCGAGCCGACGAAGTCGGTCGAAACCACTTCCTGCGAGCTGACGTAGTCGATCTGCTTGTGCAGTTCCGAGTGCATGGCGGTCTGGCGCAGGTACTCGTTGATCTCGTCGCGCGAGGTAGGCTTTTCCAGGTTCAGGTTCAGGATGGCCATCGAAACGTTCGGCGTCGGTACGCGAATGGCGTTGCCGGTCAGCTTGCCCTTGAGCACTGGCAGTGCCTTGGCGGCAGCAGTGGCGGCGCCGGTTTCGGTGATGACCATGTTCAGCGGCGCGGCACGGCCACGGCGGCTGCCCTTGTGGAAGTTGTCGATCAGGTTCTGGTCGTTGGTGAACGAGTGAACGGTTTCGACGTGGCCGTTGACGATGCCGTACTGGTCGTTGATGGCCTTGAGCACCGGCACGATGGCGTTGGTGGTGCAGGAAGCGGCCGAGATGATCTTGTCATCGGCAGCGATGTCACCGTGGTTGATGCCGTGCACGATGTTCTTCAGCGCGCCTTTGCCAGGTGCAGTGAGGATCACGCGGGCAGCGCCCGGGCAGGCCAGGTGCTGGCCCAGGCCGTCGGCATCACGCCATACGCCGGTGTTGTCGACGATCAGCGCGTTCTCGATGCCGTACTGGGTGTAGTCGACTTCGCTCGGGCTCTTGGCGTAGATGACCTGGATCAGGTTGCCGTTGGCGGTGATGGTGTTGTTGGCTTCGTCGATGGTGATGGTGCCATCGAACGGGCCGTGTACCGAGTCACGGCGCAGCAGGCTGGCACGCTTGACCAGGTCGTTCTCGGCGCCCTTGCGCACGACGATGGCACGCAGGCGCAGGCCGTCGCCGCCACCGGTCTTCTCGATCAGGATGCGCGCCAGCAGGCGGCCGATGCGGCCGAAGCCATACAGCACGACGTCGGTGCCCTTGCGCGCCGAAGCGTTCTGCTGACCTACCACCTCGGCCAGTTCTTCACGGACGAACTGCTCGGCAGTACGGCCATTGCCTTCCTGCTTGAACTTGTTGGCCAGCTTGCCCAGGTCGACCGAGGCGGCGCCCAGCTTCAGCTCGCTCATGGCCTTGAGCAGGGGGAATGTCTCGTGTACGGACAGTTCGGTCTCGTCGGCTTGACGATGACGCGCAAAGCGGTGCGCCTTGAGGATCGAGATAACCGAACGGTTGATCAGGCTACGGCCATAAATCGAGCTCACCACATTGTTGTTGCGGTAGAGCTGACCGATAAGCGGGATCATCGCTTCAGCCAGGGCTTCACGATCGATCCACTCACCAAGACACTGGTCGGGCTTCTGAGTCACGGGAACCTTCCACATGTAGGGACAGAAAAAAGGGGCTACATTATGACGCCCCAACGCGTAACCGGCAATGAGCGCCTGTCGCGGTCACACAAGCCAGCGTTCATGCCCTTTCGAGCCTGACAGCCGGCACCGTCACCGGTACAATCGATCTCTTTGCCGCAACGCTTGGAGTGCAATCTCCCGTGTCAGTTCTGCGCCTACCGCAAATGTCGGCCACGGCCGGCAAACAAACCTGGGGAAATCTACCCGGTGCCGCCCTCAGCCTGGCCATCGCCGAGGCCGCCAGCAGCGCGGGCCGCTTCACTTTGCTGCTGACTGCCGACAGCCAGGCGGCCGATCGTCTGGAACAGGAACTCCGCTTCTTTGCCCCGGACCTGCCGGTGCTGCCGTTCCCCGATTGGGAAACCCTGCCCTACGACCTGTTCTCGCCGCACCAGGACATCATCTCCCAGCGCATCGCCAGCCTCTACCGCCTGCCGGAGCTGAGCCATGGCATCCTCGTGGTGCCGATCACCACCGCCCTGCACCGCCTGGCACCGACCCGCTTCCTGCTGGGCAGCAGCCTGGTGCTGGACGTCGGCCAGACCATTGATGTCGAACAAATGCGCACGCGCCTGGAGGCCAGTGGCTATCGTTGCGTCGATACGGTCTACGAGCATGGCGAGTTCGCCGTGCGCGGGGCATTGATCGACCTGTTCCCGATGGGCAGCAAGCTGCCCTACCGCATCGACCTGTTCGATGACGAGATCGAAACCCTGCGCACCTTCGACCCGGAGACCCAGCGCTCGATCGACAAGGTCGATTCGGTGCGCCTGCTGCCGGCCCGCGAGTTCCCGATGCAGAAAGAGGAAGTGACGCGCTTCAAGGCACGCTTCCGCGAACGCTTCGACGTCGACTTCCGCCGCAGCGCGATCTTCCAGGACCTGGCCAGCGGTATCATTCCCGCCGGCATCGAGTACTACCTGCCGCTGTTCTTCGAGGAAACCTCGACCCTGTTCGACTACCTGCCGGCCGACACCCAGGTGTTCTCGCTGCCCGGCGTGGAGCAGGCTGCCGAACACTTCTGGAACGACGTGCGCGGGCGCTATGAAGACCGCCGTGGCGACCTGAGCCGGCCGTTGCTACCGCCTGCCGAGCTGTTCCTGCCGGTGGAAGACTGCTTTGCCCGGCTCAAGCAATGGCCACGGGTGGTGGTCAGCACCGAAGACCTCGACCCCGGGGTGGGCCGCGAGCGCTTCCCGGCGCGTGCCCTACCCAACCTGGCGATCGAGGCCAAGGCCAACCAGCCGCTGGCCGAACTGGCCAGTTTCCTCGACCAGTTCCCCGGCCGCGTGCTATTCACTGCCGAATCGGCAGGCCGCCGCGAAGTGCTGCTGGAACTGCTCGAACGGCTGAAGCTGCGGCCACAGAGCGTCGACGGCTGGGCCGACTTCATCACCGGTGCCGAGCGCCTGGCGATCACCATCGCCCCGCTGGATGACGGCCTGCTGCTGGACGACCCGGCTATCGCCCTGGTCGCCGAAAGCCCACTGTTCGGCCAGCGCGTGATGCAGCGCCGCCGCCGAGACAAGCGCGGTGAAACCGCCAACGACGCGGTGATCAAGAACCTCACCGAACTGCGCGAAGGCGCACCGGTGGTGCACATCGACCATGGCGTCGGCCGCTACCTGGGCCTGGCCACGCTGGAAATCGAAGGCCAGGCCGCCGAATTCCTCACCCTCGAATATGCCGAAAGTGCCAAGCTGTACGTGCCCGTGGCCAACCTGCACCTGATTGCCCGCTACACCGGCAGCGACGATGCGTTGGCGCCGCTGCACCGGCTGGGCTCGGAGGCCTGGCAGAAGGCCAAGCGCAAGGCCGCCGAACAGGTACGCGATGTCGCCGCCGAGCTGCTCGACATCTATGCCCGCCGCGCCGCGCGCAAGGGTTATGCGTTTGCCGACCCGGCCGCCGACTATGCCACCTTCAGCGCCGGTTTCCCGTTCGAGGAAACCCCGGACCAGCAGGCCGCGATCGAAGCCGTGCGCGCCGACATGCTGGCGCCCAAGCCGATGGACCGGCTGGTGTGCGGCGACGTCGGCTTCGGCAAGACCGAAGTGGCCATGCGCGCGGCATTCATTGCCGTACACAGTGGCCGCCAGGTGGCCGTGCTGGTGCCCACCACCCTGCTCGCCCAGCAGCACTACAACAGCTTCCGCGACCGCTTCGCCGACTGGCCGGTGACCGTGGAGGTGATGAGCCGCTTCAAGTCGGCGAAAGAGGTGGCCGCCGCCGCCGCGGACCTCGCCGAAGGCAAGATCGACATCCTCATCGGTACCCACAAGCTGCTGCAGGACGACGTGCGCTTCAAGGACCTGGGCCTGGCCATCATCGACGAAGAGCACCGCTTCGGCGTGCGCCAGAAAGAACAGCTCAAGGCCCTGCGCAGCGAGGTGGACATCCTCACCCTCACCGCCACGCCGATTCCGCGCACGCTGAACATGGCCGTGGCGGGCATGCGCGACCTGTCCATCATCGCCACGCCACCGGCGCGCCGCCTGTCGGTTCGCACCTTCGTCATGGAGCAGAACAAGAGCACGGTGAAGGAGGCGCTGCTGCGTGAACTGTTGCGCGGCGGCCAGGTGTACTACCTGCACAACGATGTGAAAACCATCGAGAAATGTGCCGCCGACCTTGCCGAGCTGGTCCCCGAGGCGCGCATCGGCATCGGCCATGGGCAGATGCGCGAGCGCGAGCTGGAACAGGTGATGAGCGACTTCTACCACAAGCGCTTCAACGTGCTGGTGGCCTCGACCATCATCGAAACCGGCATCGACGTGCCCAGCGCCAACACCATCGTCATCGAGCGTGCCGACAAGTTCGGCCTGGCCCAGCTGCACCAGCTGCGCGGCCGGGTTGGCCGTAGCCACCACCAGGCCTACGCCTACCTGCTGACACCCACCCGGCAGAAGGTCAGCGCCGACGCCGAGAAACGCCTGGAGGCGATCGCCAACACCCAGGACCTCGGTGCCGGCTTCGTGCTGGCCACCAACGACCTGGAGATCCGCGGTGCCGGCGAGCTGCTGGGCGAAGGCCAGAGCGGGCAGATCCAGGCGGTGGGCTTCACCCTGTACATGGAAATGCTCGAACGCGCAGTCAAGGCGATTCGCAAGGGTACCCAGCCCAACCTGGAGCAGCCGCTGGGCGGTGGCCCGGAAATCAACCTGCGCCTGCCGGCCCTGATCCCCGAGGACTACCTGCCCGACGTGCATGCGCGGCTGATCCTGTACAAGCGCATCGCCTCGGCCGCCGATGAAGAAGGCCTCAAGGACCTGCAGGTGGAGATGATCGACCGCTTCGGCCTGCTGCCCGAGCCGACCAAGAACCTCATGCGCCTGACCTCGCTCAAGCTGCAGGCGGAAAAGCTCGGCATCAAGAAAGTCGATGCCGGCCCCAATGGCGGCAAGATCGAGTTCGAGGCCGAGACGCCGGTCGACCCGCTGACCCTGATCAAGCTGATCCAGGGCCAGCCCAAACGCTACAAGTTCGAAGGCGCCACCCAGTTCCGCTTCCTGGTACCGATGGAACGCCCCGACGAACGCTTCAATACCCTGGAGGCGCTGTTCGAGCGCCTGACCCCACAGCCTGCTTAAGGAAGACCCATGCGTGCCATCCGTTGCCTGACCCTGCTGCTGGCGCTGTTCGCCCCGGCTGCCTTCGCCGAAGGCCTGTATCAGGTAGAAATGATCCTGGTGCGGCAGAACAGCGTGCCCGCCTTTACCAGCCCGTTCGCCCCGGAAAACTGGAGCGCCGGTGCCCCGCGCCTGGAAAAGGACGCCGAGCGTCGCCTGGCCCTGGAAGACGAAGCCACCCGCCTGGCAGCCACCGCCGACTACACCGTGCTGATGCACAAGGCCTGGCAGCAACGGGTCGGCAGCGAACCCAGCCGCATCGCCCTGGGCGAAGGCGCCGAGCAGTTCGGCCATTTCCCTATCGAAGGCAACCTGAGCATTGCCGAGGGCCGCTTCATCGCGGTCGAGGCCAATTTCTGGGTCAACCAGCTGGACGGCAACGGCAGCGTGCTGCAAAGCGAGCAGTTCAAGCAGAGCAACAGCAACGTCAAGGGCGGGCAACTGACCTTCCTTGACGGCGGGCACCTGGCGCTGCTGCTGAAGGTGACGCCACCGGGCACGCCGAAGATGCCGGTGATGGACCCGGAGATGATGGAGCAGTGATGCAATGAGCCATGACGCTCTGCAGTTGCTGCGCGAGTACCCGAACTGGACCCAGTCGTTCACCGGCCCGGTCCTGCAGCGCGGCGAGCGTTATGCCCGGGAAGAGCGGGTAAAGATCGAATACTGCAGCGGCGCGCTCATCGAAGCCAGCTGTCGCGGCAGCGAGGGCAGCACTTATCGGCAGAAGATCACCCTCACCGCCTTGGCTGGCCGCTGCCATGTACGCGGCCAGTGCAGTTGCCCCGTCGGGCACAACTGCAAGCATTGCGCCGCCGCGCTGTTGGTCCTGGGCGAACAACAGGCCACGCCGAGAAGTGACGGTGACGCCCTGCCGGCCAACCTGCAGCGCTGGCTGAAAGGTCTCGAACAGCCTGCGCAGGAGCCTGCCGAAACCCAAGACAAACGCGGGCGCATGGTTTGCTACCAACTCCTGCTCACCGACGAGCCCGGCTGCGCGTTGCGGGTACGCAAAGGCACACGCGAAGAGCAGGGGTTGCGCTATAGCCGTGTGCAGTCACTCTACGATTTCCTTTACGAACCCCCGCGCTTCGTCAAGGAAGACGATATCCGCATCTTGCGCCTGCTTTCGGCACTCAATCAGGCCGGCAGCCAGGACCGCGGCTACCAGCTCAAAGGCCGGGAAGGCGGCGAGCTGTTCCAGCGCGCGCTGCATACCGGCCGCATGCTCTGTGACGAAAACAAGCCCCTGCTGCGCGAGGGCCCTACGCTTGCGGCCGAGTTCCGCTGGGTACGGCTGGACAATGGTCACTATCGGGGCATCTGGTACCACGGTGAAACGCCGCTGAACTGCGTGATTGCGCTGCTGCCACTTTACTATTTCGACTTCACCGGCAGCGTGGTGGGCAAGCTCGAGCACAGCCTCGATCCGCATATTGCCCTGCAACTGACCATCGCTCCTGACGTTCCGGAACATCTTGTCGTGCCCCTCAGCCACAAGCTCAACGCCTTGAACCACCAACTGCCTACGCCGACAACGCTGGACGAACAACGCATTGACGACCTGCAGCCCAGCCCGTGCCTGACCCTGGGCAGCCTCGAATTCAGCGCCTACATGCCCAAGACCGGCCGCATGCAACGGCAGATGCAACACCGTGCCGCGCTGGCCTTCGACTACGACGGCCTGCGCGCCAGCGGCAGCGACGACAAACCGCTGACCCGCCTGGTCGGCGACACCAGCCAGCGCATCCGCCGCCAACCCCAGGCCGAGCAGGCACTGCGCAAGGTGCTGCACGACCTCGGTTTCAAGGCCGCCACCCGGCAGAGCAAGGCACTGCCTGACAGCGCCGGCGAAATGCTCCAGCTGCCCGATGACGAAGCCTGGCTGCAGTTTGCCCGCGAGGGCCTGCCGCGCCTGCGCGAAGCCGGTTGGCACATCGATATCCACCGCGACTTCGCCTTCAACCTGCAGGAGGTGGACGACTGGTACGCCAGCATTGATGAAGCACCTGGCCATGAATGGTTCGACCTGGAGCTTGGCATCGTGGTCGATGGCCAGCGCCACAGCCTGTTGCCGATCGTGCTGCAACTGCTGCGCAGCAACCCGGAACTGCTGCGCCCCAGCGAACTGGCCCGGCGCAGCGACGACGAACACCTGCTGCTCGACCTCAACCGCGGGCGCCTCGACGCCCCGGCCTTGCGCGTCGCCCTGCCGTACGGCCGGATCAAGGCGGTCATGGGCACGCTCGGCGAACTCTACCTGAACGACCATGCCGCCGGCCCATCGCTGCGCCTGGACCGCGCCGACGCCGCACGCCTGAACGCAATCGAAGGCCTGCCGCTGCACTGGGAAGGCGGCGAGCATGTGCGTGATCTAGGCCGCCGCCTGCGCGATGCCCGCGACCTGCAGGCGCCAGCGCCGGCCGGCCTGCAGGCCAGCCTGCGCCCCTACCAACAACAGGGCCTGAACTGGCTGCAGGCACTGCGGGAAATGGGCACCGGCGGCATCCTTGGCGACGACATGGGCCTGGGCAAGACCTTGCAGACCCTGGCACACCTGTTGCTGGAAAAGGAGTCCGGGCGCCTGAGCACACCGGCGCTGGTCGTCATGCCCACCAGCCTGATCCCGAACTGGCTCGACGAAGCTCAACGCTTCGCCCCCGGCCTGCGGGTCGTGGCCCTGCACGGGCCTGGGCGCAGCAAGCATTTCGCCAACCTGCAGGCTTATGACCTGGTGCTGACCACTTATGCCCTGGCCCCCCGCGACCTCGAACACCTGCGCACCCGGACCTGGCACGTGCTGGTGCTGGACGAGGCGCAGAACATCAAGAGCAGCACCAGCAAGGCCGCCCTTGCCGTCTGCGAACTGCAGGCCGGGCAGCGCCTGTGCCTGACCGGCACGCCGATGGAGAACAACCTCGGCGAGCTGTGGTCGCTGTTCCACTTCCTGATGCCGGGCTGGCTGGGCGACCTGAAGCGCTTCAACCAGGACTACCGCACCCCGATCGAGCGCCACGGCGACAGCGAACGCATGGCCCACCTGGCCAACCGCATCCGCCCATTCCTGCTGCGCCGCACCAAGGAACAGGTGGCCACCGAACTGCCAGCCAAGACCGAGATGGTGCACTGGGTCGAGCTCAGCGATGCCCAGCGCGACACCTACGAGGCCGTGCGGGTGGCCATGGACCAGAAGGTCCGCGACGAAATCGCCCGCAATGGGGCCGCCCGCAGCCAGATCGTCATCCTCGACGCCCTGCTCAAGCTGCGCCAGGTATGTTGCGACCTGCGCCTGGTCAAAGGTGTGGAAAGCAAGGGCAACCAGGCGGACAAGGGCAAGCTGGGTGCGCTGCTGGAAATGCTCGAGGAACTGCTCAGCGAAGGGCGCCGGGTGCTGCTGTTTTCGCAATTCACCTCGATGCTGGCGTTGATCGAGGAAGAGCTGAACAAACGCAGGATCCGCTACAGCCTGCTGACCGGTGATACCCGCGACCGGCGCACGCCGGTGCAGCAATTCCAGCAGGGTGACAGCGAAGTGTTCCTGATCAGCCTTAAAGCAGGTGGCGTGGGACTGAACCTGACGGCGGCCGACACGGTGATCCATTTCGACCCGTGGTGGAACCCGGCCAGCGAAAACCAGGCCACTGATCGCGCCTATCGCATCGGCCAGGACAAGCCAGTGTTCGTGTTCAAGCTGATCACCCGGGGCACGGTGGAAGAGAAGATTCAGCTGCTGCAGCAGGAAAAAGCGGCGCTGGC
The DNA here is from genome assembly GCF_052041995.1 of Pseudomonas sp. SMV7. Taxonomy (NCBI): domain Bacteria; kingdom Pseudomonadati; phylum Pseudomonadota; class Gammaproteobacteria; order Pseudomonadales; family Pseudomonadaceae; genus Pseudomonas; species Pseudomonas sp. SMV7. Next base: position 96,855 of record NZ_JBKGGT010000016.1, read on the forward strand.
AGCGAGCCTGCTGGACGGCGGCCAGGCCGGGCAGTGGCGGCTGGGGGATGAGGAGATCGAAGCGCTGTTTGCGCCGCTGCCCGGGAAGCGCGGGCGATAGCCCAGATTCTTTCACTGCCTGTACCGGCCTCTTCGCGGGCACGCCCGCTCCCACAGGTACGGCACCGCCCTTGAGGGCACCGATTTCCCTGTGGGAGCGGGCGTGCCCGCGAAGGCGCCGACGCGGTCAGTCGACCAACTGCGCTTCCTTCAACGCCCCCAACGCCTCCAGCCAGCGGGGCTGCTGGCGATAGTCAGTGCGCGCGAAGCCACGCCCGCGCATCCGCGCAATCCGCGGCGAGGGTTTGACCTTCATCCGCTGGGCCGCACTCAGCGCCAGCTCTGCCGCCGCTCGGTCGTTGCACACCAGACCCATGTCGCAGCCCGCGGTCAAGGCCGCCTCGATCCGGCTGGCCGCATCGCCGACCACATGCGCACCGGCCATCGACAGGTCATCACTGAAGATCACCCCGTCAAAGCCCAGCTCGCCACGCAAGATGTCCTGCAGCCAGCGCCGCGAGAAACCGGCCGGCTGGTTGTCGACCTGCGGGTAAATGACATGCGCCGGCATCACTGCCGCCAGCTGCCCGCTCAAGCGGGTGAACGGCACCAGGTCAGCTTGGCGCAATTGCTCGAGGCTGCGCTCGTCGGTGGGAATCGCCACATGCGAGTCCGCCTCGGCCCAGCCATGGCCCGGGAAATGTTTGCCACACGCCGCCATGCCCGCCGCGTTCATGCCGCGGATGAACGCCCCGGCCAGTTGCGTGGCACGCAGCGGGTCACCCTCGAAGGCGCGGCTGCCGACCACCGCACTGCGCTGGTGGTCGAGGTCGAGCACCGGGGCAAAGCTGAGGTCCAGGCCAACCGCCAGCACCTCGGTCGCCATCAACCAGCCGCACTGCTCGGCCAGGTATTCGGCGTTGTCGTTGTCGGCCAGCGCACGCATGGCCGGCAGGCGCACAAACCCCTGGCGCAGGCGCTGCACGCGCCCGCCTTCCTGGTCCACCGCCAGGATCAGGTCGGGGCGGATGGCACGAATCGAGGCGCACAGCTCACGCACCTGGCGCGGGCTGTCGATGTTACGGGCAAAGATGATCAGGCCGGCCACTTCAGGCTGGCGCAGCAGGTGGCGGTCTTCGGCGGTCAGCCATTTACCGGCGATATCCACCATCAAGGAGCCTTGCAGGCTGACAGTCATGGGTAATCCTTCATTGAAGACTGAGAGAAGCCCACTGGGGGCAAGCGGCCTGCTCGATGCGCACCAGGCAATGCGCCGGCACCCGTTCGAACAGGCTGAGCAAATCGGTGTTGCGCAGGCGTATGCACCCATGGGACCGCGCTACGCCCATGGGTTCCGTATCCGGGGTACCGTGCAGGTAGATATAGCGGCGGAAGGTATCGACTGCGCCAAGGCGGTTGACCCCCGGTTCGCAACCGCTGAGCCAGAGGATGCGGGTGAGGATCCAGTCCCGGCAGGGATATTGCGCCTGCAAGGCCGGCGACCACACCTCGCCGGTCCAGCGCCGCCCGGCCAAGACCGCATTCAGCGGCAGGCCTGCACCGATCTTCGCCCGCACCTGGTGCAAGCCACACGGCGTGCAACCCGAACCATTGCGCTCACCCGCACCGTTGCGCGCCGTGGAAACCGGCAGGCGCAGGCACAGCTGGCCACGGGCGAAGCCATACAGGCGCTGGTCGGCAAGGGAAATGTGCAACAGATCAAGATCGGACATGGGCGCTAGCTTAGCCGAAGCGCCCTGCCCCGCCCAGCCTTCAGGCCTTGGCAGTGGCGCTAGCGCTCTTGCTGCGCGGACGCAACTGGGCGGCGGCCATGGCCGCGTCGGTGACGCCGCTGTCGGCACGCATGCCTGCAGCGAGGAATGGCACCATCAGGCGCATCACCTGCTCGATCGAGGTGTTGATACCGAAGTCGGTCTCGGCGATCGCCCGCAGGGCCTTGATACCGGACATGCTGAAGGCTGCGGCACCGAGCATGAAGTGCACGCGCCAGAACAGCTCGAGTGGCGGAATGCGCGGCGCGGCTTCGTTGACCAGCAGCATGTAGCGACGGAACACCTTGCCGTACATGTCTTCCAGGTACCGCCGCAGGTGGCCTTGGCTCTGGCTGAAGGCCAGGCCCAGCAGGCGCATGAAGATCGACAGGTCGTTGTTGCTGCGTGGCTGCACGGCCAGGGCCTGCTCCACCAGCATTTCCAGCAGCTCCTCGAGGCTGGGCTTGTGCTCCGGCTTGGCCTGACGCCGCTCCAGCTCACGCTCGAGGCTGGCGCAGAAGGGCCCGAGGAAGCGCGAGAATACCGCCTGGATCAGCGCCTTCTTGGAGCCGAAGTGATAGTTGACCGCCGCCAGGTTGACCCCGGCCTTGCTGGTAATCAGCCGCAACGAGGTTTCGGCGAACCCCCTTTCCGCGAACAGCTGCTCGGCAGCATCGAGAATGCGTTCAACGGTTTCCGATTGGGCCATGACTACTCCGACTACTCCGCCAGACAAACAGGTGTTTGAAACATACGTTTCAGCCCTGCTTCTGTCAAGGCTCGGTGACCGGTCGGTCGCCATTAAAAGGCGCCGCGCTTCACGCTGCAAGCCTCAAAACAGGAGCGGCGTCCGCCGGGGGTTGCAGCACCGTTTCGCAGTTTTCTTGCTGCGGGTAGCTTGCAGCGCATCCAGTACTGTATATAATCCCAGTCACTGTACAAAAAGACAGAGCGCCCAACATGTTGAAACTGACGCCACGCCAAGCCGAAATTCTCGCGTTCATCAAGCGTTGCCTGGAAGACAACGGCTTCCCGCCGACGCGCGCCGAGATCGCTCAGGAGCTGGGCTTCAAGTCGCCCAACGCCGCCGAGGAGCACCTCAAGGCCCTCGCCCGCAAAGGTGCGATCGAGATGACCCCGGGCGCCTCTCGTGGCATCCGCATCCCCGGCCTGGAAGCCAAGGCCGAAGAAAGCGGCCTGCCGATCATCGGCCGGGTTGCCGCCGGTGCACCGATCCTCGCCGAACAGCACATCGAGCAATCCTGCAACATCAGCCCCGACTTTTTCCACCCCCAGGCCGACTACCTGTTGCGCGTGCACGGCATGAGCATGAAGGACGTCGGTATCTTCGATGGCGACCTGCTGGCGGTGCATACCTGCCGCGAAGCACGCAACGGCCAGATCGTCGTGGCCCGAATCGGCGATGAAGTCACAGTCAAGCGCTTCAAGCGTGAAGGCAGCAAGGTCTGGCTGCTTGCCGAAAATCCCGAATTCGCCCCCATCGAAGTCGACCTGAAAGAACAGGAACTGGTAATCGAGGGTTTGAGCGTCGGCGTCATTCGCCGCTGATCCAGGAGGCGTCATGCAGCAGTTCATTCACGCACCCGAGCAAGCCCAGTTGCCATTGTTCGAAGCATTCCTCGCCCAGCCCGTATTGCCAGGCCTGAAAGCCAGCGAAGTGGCGCGCAAGAGCAGCCAGCCCGAGCTGTTCAGCGAACTGTCGTTGCGCGGCGCACCCGGGCACTGCCACAGCCTGCTGGCGCCGGTTCTGCGCGAATTGAGCGAAGAAGACGAGAGCCGCTGGCTGACCCTGATCGCCCCGCCGTCAAGCCTGACCCAGGCTTGGCTGCGCGACGCCGGGCTCAACCGTGAACGCATCCTGTTGCTGCACCCGCGCGGCAATCAAAGCCCGCTGCAACTGGCCTGCGAGGCGCTGCGCCTGGGCCGCAGCCATACAGTGGTCAGCTGGCTGGGCAATATCAACGCGACTGCACGCCAGCAATTGCTGCGTGCCGCCAGCACCGGAAACGCACAAAGCCTGAACATCCGCCTCGGCTGATGTTCAGGCTTTGCCTGCTTCAGCTAAACACCTGACAGCTGCTGCCTATCAGTGCAGCACGCGCGGCCCTTCATCACGCTCGAGCTCGCCGTCCATCAGGCGACCGGCCATCTGCACGCCCACACTGAGCATGGCCTTGGCCACTTCCACATGCTGGCCCTGCAGGAACGCCTTGGCGTCTTCCGAAAAATCCAGGGTTACCAGAGAGCCCTCATCCTCGGCGCGACGCAGTTCGATGCGGCCATCAGGCAACTCGACAATTTCCAGAAACGACGTAGACATAAATGGCAGTTCTCCGCGAAAGGCCAGTATTGTACCAGCCGTAGCGGCTATCAGCACTCACTCAACGCGTCACGGAAACGCCTTACAAGACCCTTGAGGTTGCTGCGCCAGCTTTCCAGTTCCGCACGTGACAGCGCTGGATGCTCGGGCTCGTCGAGATTGACGGCCTGAATCAGCGGCTGGGTAACGTCGGTTTTCGGTGTTTTCTTCGCGACCGGTGGTCGGAACAAATCGGCATAAGCACTGAGCATCTGTGCCAGCCAGGTTTCACGCTGGCGGGCCAGCTCCAGCAGCTCGGCCACTTCCGGGATGGCGATGCCGTTCAGCGCGTCGTCGGCCAACGCTTGTTCGACAGTAGCAACGACAGGCAAGCGGTAGAAGCCACCGATCTCATGGCACAGCCCCAGCAGCGCGCCGTACAGGTGAAACAGCGCCGATTCACGCTCAGCCTGGACCAGGCCCTGGGCGTTCATTGCCTGGCTTTGTTCGGCCTTGGCCATGGACTCCAGGGCGAGGCCGGCGAAGAACAGTTTCTGGTTGGTACGGGTGTAGAGTTCCTGGGCCATCTCGGTGCCCTCCCATGAGGCTGCAAGGCGGATAGCTGGATCATAAATGATTGGGGCCGCAAAGCGGCCCCAATCACAGCACTCAAGGATCAGCGCTTGTCTTCAACCTTCCACGCATTGCCGTCGTAGAACGCCTTCCAGCCGGTCGGCTTGCCATCGACTTCGGACTGCACGTACTGCTCCTTGGTCTTGCGACTGTAGCGGATCACTGCAGGGCGACCGTCCGGGTCTTTCTGTGGTGCCTCGCACAGGAAGTGGTACTTCGGATCGATCTCGTGCTTGTGCGGCACGATCTCCAGCACCAGCGGCGCCCGCGTCTCACGGTTCTTGGGGAACTGGCTGGCAGCCAGGAACAGCCCCGAAGCGCCATCACGCAGCACGTAGGTATCGTCAACCTTCTCGCACTTGAGCTCGGGCATATCCACCTTGTCCATCTTCGGTGGCGCCGCCTCGCCGCTCTTGAGCAGCTTGCGGGTATTCTTGCAGGCCGGGTTGGTGCAGCCGAAGAACTTGCCGAAACGGCCAGTCTTCAGCTGCATCTCGCTGCCGCACTTGTCGCATTCCAGGCTCGGCCCTTCGTAGCCCTTGATGCGATAGTTGCCTTCTTCGATCTCATAGCCGGCGCAATCCGGGTTGTTACCACAGATGTGCAGCTTGTGCTTCTCGTCCAGCAGGTAGGCGTCCATCGCCGTGGCGCAGATTGGGCAGCGGTGCTTGCCCAGCAGCACACGGGATTCCGATTCACCCTCGTCGTCGGCGGCAATCTCATCGCCCGGCACCAGGTTCACGGTGGCCTTGCAGCGCTCTTTCGGCGGCAGGCTGTAGCCCGAGCAGCCGAGGAAGACGCCGGTCGAGGCCGTACGAATCATCATCGGGCGGCCACATTCCTTGCACGGAATGTTGGTCATGGTCGGCTGGTTGGCGCGCATCCCGTCTTCGCTGGACTCGGCAGTCTGCAGCTTCTTGCTGAAGTCGCCATAGAACTCGTCGAGCACGTTCTTCCAGTCACGCTCACCCTGGGCCACGTCGTCGAGGTTCTCTTCCATGTCGGCGGTAAAACCGTAGTCCATCAGGTTGGAGAAACTCTCGGACAGGCGCTCGGTGACGATGTCGCCCATTTTCTCCGAGTAGAAGCGGCGGTTGTGCAGGGTCACATAGCCACGGTCCTGGATGGTCGAGATGATCGCCGCGTAGGTCGACGGACGGCCGATGCCGCGTTTCTCCATTTCCTTGACCAGGCTGGCTTCGGTGAAGCGCGCCGGCGGCTTGGTGAAATGCTGGCTCGGGTCGACCTGGATCAGCTTCAGCGCTTCACCCTGGACCATTTCCGGCAACACGTCGTCTTCGCCCGGCTTGCTCTGCTGCGGCAGCACACGGGTGTAACCGTCGAACTTGAGGATACGGCCCTTGGCCCGCAGCTCGAAGTCGCCAGCAGCCACGGTGACGCTGGTGGACAGGTACTGCGCCGGCGGCATCTGGCAGGCCAGGAACTGACGCCAGATCAGCTCGTACAGGCGCTCGGCGTCGCGCTCCATGCCACTGAGCTTGGTCGGGTGGGTGTTGACGTCGGAAGGACGAATCGCTTCGTGCGCCTCCTGGGCGCCTTCCTTGCTGCCATACACCAGCGGCGCCTCCGGCAGGTACTGCTTGCCGAATTCACGCTCGATGTAGCTGCGCGCCATGTCCAGGGCGTCGGCCGACAGGTTGGTCGAGTCGGTTCGCATGTAGGTGATGTAGCCAGCTTCGTACAAGCGCTGGGCCATCATCATGGTTTTCTTCACCCCGAAGCCCAGGCGGTTGCTGGCCGCCTGCTGCAGGGTGGAGGTAATGAACGGCGCCGACGGCTTGCTGCTGGTCGGGCGGTCTTCGCGCTTGACCACGCTGTAGCTGGAGGCCTTGAGCTTTTCCAGCGCAGCCATGGCCTGGGCTTCGTTCAGCGGCTTGAAGGCCTCGCCCTTTTCGCGCGCCACTTCGAAGCGCACCTTGGCGTTCTTGGCGGTGCCGAGGTCGGCGTGGATTTCCCAGTACTCTTCCGGAATGAACGCACGGATCTCGCGCTCGCGCTCCACCACCAGCTTCACCGCCACCGACTGCACACGGCCGGCGGACAGGCCGCGGGCAATCTTGGCCCACAGCAGCGGCGAAACCATATAGCCGACCACACGGTCGAGGAAGCGCCGCGCCTGCTGGGCATTGACCCGGTCGATGTCCAGCTCGCCCGGCTGCGAGAAGGCATCCTGGATGGCCTTCTTGGTAATTTCGTTGAACACCACACGCTTGTAGCGGCTGTCGTCACCACCGATGGCCTCGCGCAGGTGCCAGGCAATGGCTTCCCCTTCGCGGTCCAAGTCGGTTGCGAGATAGATGGTGTCGGCGTCCTTGGCCAGGCGGCGCAGCTCTTCGATCACCTTTTCCTTGCCGGGCAGGATCTCGTACTTGGCCTTCCAGCCGTGGTCCGGGTCGACGCCCATGCGTGCGACCAGCTGGCGGCGGGCCTTTTCCTTCGGCGACAGCGCCGGAGCCTCACCCGCGGCCTTGCCACGCTTGGCGGCCGGCTCTTTGCTGGCGCTGGCCGAACCGCTGGTGGGGAGGTCTCGGATATGGCCGATACTCGACTTCACCACGTACTGGTTGCCCAGGTACTTGTTGATGGTCTTGGCCTTGGCCGGGGATTCCACAATGACCAGCGATTTGCCCATGGATCGGAGTATTCCTGAATCTGAAGATGAAAAACGCGTCAGGTGCCAGACGCGGCACCGCTATATATAGTGGCAAAAGTGTGAGGTCAAGTTCGGTCTGTCATGCTTGCGACTTGCCCAGCAGCCCGGACAGCCCCTCTTCGGCCTTGACCAAAGCAAAGCGTGGCACCTGTTCCCCGTCAACCTCGACGGACTCCTCGAACATCGAAAGTGGCCGTACCCAGAAGCTGTAATCACCATACAGGCATTGGTAGAAGACCATCCACTCTTCGCTTTCGGAGTGCCGCGCAACACTGAAGACACGGTACTCAGGCCCTTTGTAATGCCGGTAGATGCCTGGTTGTATCTGCATGTTGCCCACCCTCTCGAAAAAAACCTGAAAAAACAAAACCGGGGCACAAGGCCCCGGTCGCTGTCCGCCAACGCGATCAGACGCGTTCGAAGACAGTGGTGATACCTTGGCCGAGGCCCACACACATGGTCGCCACCCCGAGAGTACCGCCATTCTGCTTCATGACGTTGAGCAGGGTGCCGGAAATCCGTGCCCCGGAGCAACCGAACGGGTGGCCCAAGGCAATGGCGCCGCCGTGCAGGTTAACCTTCTCATCCATCTTGTCGAGCACTTTCAGATCTTTCAGCACGGGCAGGGCCTGTGCAGCGAAGGCTTCGTTGAGCTCGATGAAGTCGATGTCGGCCATGGTCAGGCCGGCGCGCTTGAGGGCTTTCTGGGTCGACGGCACCGGGCCGTAGCCCATGATCGCCGGGTCGACACCGGCTACCGCCATGGCGCGAATGACCGCCAGTGGCTGGATGCCCAGGTCCATGGCGCGCTGCCCGGACATGACGATCATGCACGAGGCACCGTCGGTGATCTGCGACGAGGTACCGGCAGTGACGGTGCCGCCCTTGGGGTTGAACGCCGGCTTGAGCGCCGCCAGACCTTCGAGGGTGGTTTCCGGGCGAATGGTTTCGTCAAAGTCGAATACCTTGAGGAAGCCGTTCTCGTCATAGCCCTGCATCGGGATGATCTCATCCTTGAACTTGCCTTCGACCGTGGCCTTGTGAGCCAGCTGGTGCGAACGCAGGCCGAACAGGTCCTGCTGCTCACGGGTGATGCCGTGCATCTTGCCGAGCATTTCCGCGGTCAGGCCCATCATCCCGGAAGCCTTGGCGGCATGCAGGGACAGGTGCGGGTTGGGGTCCACGCCATGCATCATGCTGACGTGGCCCATGTGCTCCACGCCACCGACCACGAACACATCGCCGTTACCGGTCATGATGGCCTGGGCGGCAGTGTGCAGTGCGCTCATCGACGAGCCACACAGGCGGCTGACGGTCTGCGCTGCGGAGGTGTGCGGGATCTGGGTCATCAGCGAGGCCATGCGGGCGATGTTCCAACCCTGTTCCAGGGTCTGGTTGACGCAGCCCCAGATCACGTCCTCGACCTCTTTCGGGTCGACCTTGTCGTTGCGTTCCAGCAGCTTGCTGATCAGGTGCGCCGACATGTCTTCGGCACGGGTATTGCGGTGCATGCCACCCTTGGAGCGGCCCATTGGCGTGCGACCGAAGTCGACAATCACCACGTCTCTTGGATTCAGGCTCATATCAAATCTCTCGCTCTAGCTCGTTGACCGCTCAGTTGAAGAAGCGCTGGCCGTTCTTGGCCATTTCACGCAGCTTGGCGGTCGGGTGGTACAGCGGCCCCAGGTCGGCATACTGATCGGCCAGGGCGACGAATTCGGCCACACCGATCGAGTCGATGTAGCGCAGCGCACCACCGCGGAATGGAGGGAAACCAATGCCATAGACCAGGCCCATGTCGGCTTCGGCGGCGGTTTCGACGATGCCGTCCTCCAGGCAACGCACGGTCTCCAGGCACAGCGGGACCATCATCCAGTTGATGATGTCTTCGTCGCTGACTTCACGCTGCTCGAAGACGATCGGCTTGAGCACGTCGAGCACGCTGGCGTCGGCGACCTTCTTCGGCTTGCCGCGCTTGTCGGTTTCATAGGCATAGAAACCTTTGCCATTCTTCTGCCCCAGGCGGTTGGCCTCGTACAGGGCATCGACCGCCGAGCGGCGCTCGTCCTTCATGCGGTCCGGGAAGCCTTCGGCCATCACGTCGCGGCCGTGGTGGCCGGTGTCGATGCCGACCACGTCCATCAGGTACGCCGGGCCCATCGGCCAGCCGAACTTCTCCATGACCTTGTCGATCCGAACGAAGTCGACACCGGCGCTGACCAGCTTGGCGAAACCGCCGAAGTACGGGAACAGCACGCGGTTGACCAGGAAGCCCGGGCAGTCATTGACCACGATCGGGTTCTTGCCCATTTTCTTGGCATAGGCCACGGTGGTGGCGACGGCCACTTCACTGGACTTCTCGCCACGGATCACTTCCACCAGCGGCATCATGTGCACCGGGTTGAAGAAGTGCATGCCGACGAAGTTTTCCGGGCGCTTGAGCGCCTTGGCCAGGAGGTTGATGGAAATGGTCGAGGTGTTCGAAGCGAGGATCGCATCGTCTTTCACCTGGCCTTCCACTTCCGCCAGCACGGCCTGCTTGACCTTCGGGTTCTCGACCACCGCTTCGACCACGATGTCGACGTTGGCGAAGTCGCCATAGGACAGGGTCGGGCGAATGGCGTTGAGTGCCTCGGCCATCTTGGCCGGGGTCAGGCGGCCTTTCTCGACGCGGTTGCCGAGCAGCTTGGAGGCCTCGTTCAGGCCCAGCTGGATGGCTTCCTCGCGGATGTCCTTCATCAGGATCGGCGTGCCCTTGACCGCCGACTGGTAGGCAATGCCGCCGCCCATGATACCGGCACCGAGCACCGCGGCCTGCTTCACGTCGCGGGCGATCTCGTCATGCGCCTTGGCCTTGCGCTTGAGTTCCTGGTCGTTCAGGAACAGGCCGATCAGGCTTTCGGCGACCGAGGTCCGGGCCAGCTTGGCAAAGCCTGCGGCTTCCACTTCCAGGGCCTTGTCACGGCCGAAGTTGGCCGCCTTCTGGATGGTCTTGATGGCTTCGACCGGGGCCGGGTAGTTCGGGCCAGCCTGGCCGGCAACGAAACCTTTGGCAGTCTCGAAGGCCATCATCTGTTCGATGGCGTTGAGCTTGAGCTTTTCCAGCTTGGGCTGGCGCTTGGCCTTGTAGTCCAGCTCACCGCTGATGGCACGCTTGATCAGGTCGAGGGCACCGGCCATGAGCAGTTCAGGGGCGACCACGGCATCGACCGCACCCACCTTGAGGGCGTCTTCGGCACGGTTTTCCTTGCCGGCGGCGATCCACTCGATGGCGTTGTCCGAACCGATCAGGCGCGGCAGGCGCACGGTACCGCCGAAGCCCGGGTAGATGCCCAGCTTGACTTCCGGCAGGCCGATCTTGGCGCTGCTGGACATGACCCGGTAGTCGGCAGCCAGGCACATTTCCAGGCCACCGCCCAGGGCGATGCCGTTGATGGCCGCGACGGTCGGCACTTCGAGGTCTTCGAAGGCGTTGAAGATGCGGTTGGCTTCCAGGTTGCCGGCGACCAGTTCGGCCTCGGGCAGCTTGAAGTTGTCGACGAACTCGGTGATGTCGGCGCCGACGATGAACACGTCCTTGCCACTGCTGACGATCACGCCCTTGACCGAGGCGTCGGCCTGGATGGCATCGACAGCCTGGCGAAGCTCGTTCAGGGTCAGGCGGTTGAACTTGTTGACGGACTCACCCTTGAGGTCGAACTTGAGCTCGACGATGCCACTTTCAAGAGCCTTAACCGTGATGGCTTTACCTTCGTAAATCATCAACTGATCTCCACGATATGGAAGCTGAACGTACACGCCGATCGCTGCAGCAAAAGCAGGCCTAGCTGCCCTGCCCCAGGCACACCCGTCAGCGCGCTAGTCGGAAGTATGGCTTGGCGTGACATACAAACGCTCAATTCATACGCCCGTTTGATTTGGGTGTGCACACATTCTCCGAAAAGATCGGCGTTGTCAAATGCTCACGAGCGGGGTGACAACGCGACTTTCCGGTCATTTTGTATCGCCCAGGTACAAAACATGATGACAGTGATCGCTGACCATTCATGTCAGCGATTGACCACGGGCGACGGCAAAACGCTTGCGTTTTTTTAGCTTGCGCGGCAGTTCCTGGCAGCTACACTGCCACTTGCTTGAATGAATACCCGGCCTGCCTGGCCTTTCTGCGCAGCAGAACGCAAAGCGGCGACTTGGCATCCCACCCCTTCAGGGTATGCCAAGCCGCCGCTTTGTCGTTGTAGAGGTTCAACAAGCGCCGCGTACCCTCGCGGAACAGGTCTCAGGCCAGGGTTTCGAGGACGTAGGCAACATCCTGCAACACAGCCGTTTCGCCGCGCTCGGTCCAGTACAGCGCGATCATCCGTGCATCGGCTTCGACCTTGTAGACGCTGGCCGGCAAACGCGCCAGCGGCTGCATGAAGCGCGGGTCTTCACAGGGTTCGCGCCACTGGTTCCACCACACCCCGGGGCTGACCTGCCAGAAGCTGAAGCTGTCTTCATGCCCGCGACGGCGCGCCCGGTGGTATTGCGGGCACGGGCTTGGCGGCTGTCTTTCCAGCCAGTGCGGCCACTGCTGCGGCGCCAGCTGCATGGCCAGGCCCATGCGGCGTGCCTCCAGGCGCAGCTTCATCTGCTCATTCTGTTTGCGCGAGGTGCGCAGCCAGGAAAGCGGGCTGAGAATCAGCGCAAGGATTGACACCACCAGCAATACCGTCATATCAGTAGTTCCCATAAAACGTTGCAAATGAGCCGGTTAGCCATTTTTCACGGAAGACCCGCCCGAAAGCGACCATACTTCTTCTATCGCGATTGTCAGGAGTTCCGCTCATGCAATACGAACATCTTCTGGTCGCCGTCGACCTGACCGAAGAATGCGACCCGGTGATCAAACGCGCCATGGCGCTGGCGGCACCGTCGAATGCCAAGGTGTCACTGGTACATATCGTCGAGCCGATGGCCATGGCGTTCGGCGGTGACGTACCCATGGACCTGTCGCAGCTGCAACAGCAGCAGTTCGACCAGGCCAAGGAGCGCATGGAACGCCTGTTCAACAAGTACCCGGATATCCACCGCGGCGACTCGCACCTGACCTATGGCCAGCCACGCCAGGAAATCCACCAACTGGCCAAGGACCAGAAATGCGACCTGATCGTGGTCGGCAGCCACGGCCGCCATGGCCTGGCGCTGCTGCTCGGCTCCACGGCCAATGACGTGCTGCATGGTGCGCCGTGTGATGTACTGGCGGTGCGCTTGCAGAAGAAAGAATGATTCGACCTGTCCCGGCCTGTCGCCGGCAAGCCAGCGACAGGGTCGGGACAGGTTGACGCCAATCAGCCTTCCAGCTCGGCCCAGCGCTCGACCAGTACATCCAGCTCGGCCTGCAGCTTCTCGATCTTCGCCAGCACTGCCGAGGTTTCTGCAATCGGCCGCTGATAGAAGCCCGCCGCATTCACCTCTTCCTGAGCTTCGGCCATGCGCTGCTCCAGCTCGTCGATCTGCCCTGGCAGCATCTCCAGTTCACGCTGCAGCTTGTAACTGAGCTTCTTCTTCGAACTGTCGGCCGCCGCCGCAACCGGCGCCGGTGCAGGCTTGGCCTCGACCTTCTCGACCACCGCGCTGTTGAGCTCGGACTTGCCGCCCTTGCTCTCGGTCACGCCCAGCAGTTTCGGCGAACCACCCTGGCGGATCCAGTCTTCATAGCCCCCCACGTATTCGCGCACCTTGCCCTCGCCCTCGAACACCAGGGTGCTGGTGACGACGTTGTCGAGGAAGGCCCGGTCGTGGCTGACCATCAGCACGGTGCCCTTGTAGTTGGACAGTACCTCTTCAAGCAGCTCGAGGGTTTCCACGTCGAGGTCGTTGGTCGGTTCGTCCAGCACCAGCAGGTTGGCCGGCTTGCTGAACAACTTGGCCAGCAACAGCCGGGCACGCTCACCACCGGACAACGCCTTGACCGGCGTACGGGCACGCTGCGGGCTGAACAGGAAGTCGCCCAGGTAGCTCAGCACATGGCGGTTCTGGCCATCGATCTCGATGAAGTCACGGCCTTCGGCCAGGTTGTCGATCACCGTCTTTTCCAGGTCCAGCTGGTGCCGCATCTGGTCGAAATAGGCCACTTCCAGCTTGGTGCCGCGCTCGACCTTGCCGGAGGTCGGCTGCAGGTCGCCGAGCATCAGCTTGAGCAAGGTGGTCTTGCCGGTACCGTTGGCACCCAGCAGGCCGATGCGGTCCTCGCGCTGCAGGACCATGGAAAAACCCTTCACCAGCATCGGCCCGTCCGGGTGATGGAAGCTGACGTTCTCCAGCACCATTACCTGCTTGCCGGACTTTTCCGCCGCCTCGATCTGGATATTGGCCTTGCCCTGGCGTTCGCGGCGCTCGCTGCGCTCCACGCGCAGTGCCTTCAGCGCACGTACACGGCCTTCGTTGCGCGTACGGCGGGCCTTGATGCCCTGGCGGATCCACACCTCTTCCTGGGCCAGGCGCTTGTCGAACAGCGCGTTGGCGGTTTCCTCGGCGGCCAGCGCGGCCTCCTTGTGCACCAGGAAGCTGGCATAGTCACCGTTCCAGTCGATCAGGCCGCCACGGTCCAGCTCGAGGATGCGCGTGGCCAGGTTCTGCAGGAAGGAACGGTCGTGGGTAATGAACAGCACCGCGCCATTGAAGCCGCGCAGCGCCTCTTCGAGCCAGGCGATGGCACCGATGTCCAGGTGGTTGGTCGGCTCGTCAAGCAGCAGCAGGTCGGGCTCCGACACCAATGCCTGGGCCAGCAGCACGCGGCGCCGCCAGCCACCGGACAACTCGGCCAGGGTCTTGTCGGCCGGCAGTTGCAGGCGGCTGAGGGTACTTTCCACCACCTGCTGCAGGCGCCAGCCGTCACGGGCTTCCAGCTCGTGCTGGACGTGCATGAGTTTTTCCAGGTCTTCATCGCCCTGGATATTCAGGCTCAGGTGATGGAACTGCGCCAGCAACTCGCCGACGCCATCCAGGCCGGCGGCCACCACGTCGAACACCGTGCGCTCGTCGGCCACCGGCAGCTCCTGTGGCAGCTCGCCGATCTTCAGCCCCGGGGCACGCCAGATCTCGCCGTCGTCGCCCTTCTGCTCGCCCTTGACCAGGCGCAGCATGCTCGACTTGCCGGTGCCGTTGCGGCCGATGATGCACACCCGCTCGCCACGAGCGATCTGCCAGGACACGTGGTCCAGCAGCGGCATGGCGCCGAATGCAAGGGACACATCGCTGAATTTGAGCAGGGTCATGTTGGTCTCCATAAATCGGGCGCGCATTCTACCTGACTTGGCCCCGGACGGCATCTGCCTGGCCGGCGGGCGAGGGTTTGGCGACATCTGGTCGAACTTAATATTCCGATACAAGCACAGTGCTTTCACCCGCCGCCGGCAAACAGCTAAGCTAAGGCAATAGCTTCCAACAGTGCTGGCTCCGCCGTCACTTCCCCATGGTTCAACTGCCCGGACGTATCATGCGCAGCCGCCTGTTACATATTGCCTCCTGCCTGCTGCTGACTGCCGCCACCTGCGCGGCGCAGGCCGCCGACCTTACCCTGCAACGCCAGTACTACGACGAGGCCAAGCGCGCGCTGGCCAAGGGCGACAAGGGCCCGTACCTGCGCTATGCCCAGGCCCTCAGCGACTACCCGCTGACGCCCTACCTGGCCTATGACGAGCTCACCGCCCGCCTGAAAAGCGCCAGCAACCAGGAAATCGAAGACTTCCTCGCCAAGCACGGCGACCTGCCCCAGGCCAACTGGATGAAACTGCGCTGGTTGCGCTGGCTGGCCGAACGCGGCGACTGGAACACCTTCGTCAAGTACTACGACCCCAAGCTCAACTTCACCGAACTGGACTGCCTCAACGGCCAGTACCAGCTCAGCCATGGCCTGCGCGCCGAAGGCTTCGCCACAGCTGAAAAACTGTGGAACGTCGGCAAGTCGCAGCCGGCCACCTGCGACACGCTGTTCGCCATGTGGGCGGCGGAAGGCCAGCTGACCGAGGCCAAGCGCTGGCAACGCGCCAAGCTGGCGGCCCAGGCACGCAACTACAGCCTGGCCAACAACCTGGTCCAGACCCTGACCACCCTCGGCCCGCAGGGCCGTCTGCTGGTCGACGTGGCGCAAAAGCCCGAACTGCTCAACCAGCCGTCGCGCTTCACCCCGGCCAACGAAGCCATGTCCGACGTGGTCAGCCTCGGCCTGCGCCGCCTGGCCCGGCAGGACCCGGAGCGGGCCATGGCGCTGCTCGACGACTACGCCCAGCGCATGCATTTTTCGCGCGACGAGAAAGTGGCCATCGCCCGCGAGATCGGCCTGACCCTGGCCCGTCGCTACGACCCGCGCGCGCTCGACCTGATGACCCGCTACGACCCGGAGCTGCGCGACAACACCGTCAGTGAGTGGCGCCTGCGCCTGCTGCTGCGCCTGGGCCGCTGGGAAGATGCCTATGAGCTGACCAGGCGCTTGCCGCAGGACCTGGCCAGCAGTAGCCGCTGGAAGTACTGGCAGGCCCGCAGCCTGGAGCTGGCGCAGCCGAACAACCCGCAAATCCCGTTGCTGTACAGGAACGTGGCGCGCGAGCGTGACTTCTATGGCTTCCTCGCCGCCGACCGGGCACAGACGCCCTACCAGCTGAACAACAAGCCGCTGGTGCTCAGCCCGCAACTGGTCAACAAGGTGCGCAACACCCCGGGCATCCGCCGCGCCCTGGAGTTCCATGCCCGCGGCCAGATCGTCGAAGGCCGCCGCGAGTGGTATCACGTCAGCCGGCACTTCACCCGTGACGAAATGGTCGCCCAGGCGCGTCTTGGCTACGACCTGCGCTGGTACTTCCCGGCCATTCGCACCATCAGCCAGGCGCAGTACTGGGACGACCTCGACATCCGCTTCCCAATGGCCCACCGTGACACCCTGGTGCGCGAAGCCAAGGTTCGCGGCCTGCACTCGAGCTGGGTATTCGCCATTACCCGCCAGGAGAGCGCCTTCATGGAGGATGCACGCTCCCCGGTGGGCGCCAGCGGCCTGATGCAGTTGATGCCGGCCACCGCCAAGGAAACCGCGCGCAAGTTCAGCATTCCACTGGCATCGCCAGCCCAGGTGCTCAACCCGGACAAGAACATCCAGCTCGGCGCCGCCTACCTGAGCCAGGTGCATAGCCAGTTCAACGGCAACCGGGTGCTCGCCTCGGCGGCATACAACGCCGGACCAGGACGTGTGCGGCAGTGGCTCAAAGGTGCCAAGCACCTCAGCTTCGATGTGTGGGTGGAGTCCATCCCGTTCGACGAAACCCGCCAGTATGTGCAGAACGTGCTGTCGTATTCGGTGATCTACGGGCAAAAGCTCAACTCACCGCAGCCGTTGGTGGACTGGCATGAGCGGTACTTTGACGACATGTGAGGGTCGCTGAACCTGTACCGGCCTCTTCGCGGTGAACCCACGTCGAGGCCAGTGCAGGCAACCCGTCATTCCAGGATTTCGACTTCCATCCCGACTTCAAGCTGACCACTGCCATCCACCGCCAGGTTTTGCCCGAACAACACATCCCCCTCCCGCTCTCGGAACGTCCTGAGCGTGGCCATCGGCTCGCGATCTGCACTGCGTTCGCCAGTCGCCGGGTCGATGGTGGTGAAGATGCAGCGTACACTGGGCTTGAGCACGCGAAATTCCAGGCTGCCGATACGAATCCGTTTCCAGCCATCCTCGGCAAAGGGTGCCGCCCCCTGCACCACCAGGTTGGGCCGAAAGCGCAGTATCTCCATCGGCCGGCCGATACGCCGGCTGAGCTCGTCCAGCGAGCCCTGGCCGATCAGCAACAAGGGGAAACCGTCCGGAAATGCCGCCCGGTCACTGTTCAAGCCGTAGCCATTGGGCAGGTAACGCGCGCGTTGCTCGGGGCAGTGCACCAGGCGCACGGCCTTGCCCAGCAGCTCGCTCAGCCAGGCCGCCGCCGCATCGCCCGCATCCGGCACGCGCAGGGTGTCGCGCCAGATGGTCACGCCGCGCAGTGCATCGTCGGCGGACGGTACCGACACCGACAACGCTGGCTGCCCCGGCGCCTGGAGCAGCAACTGGCCACTGTCGTCATCGCTCGCCCTGATCTGGCCAAGCTGTGGCCAGGCGCGCTGGGTGAGGAAGCGTCCGTTCTCCTCCTCCACCACCATCCAGCGCCGATCGCCCTGCAAGCCCAACAACCCCACCGCTGAAGCCTGCAGGCGTTGCGCCTGCCCGGACTTCACCGGGTACCGATACAGCTCACTGAGAAACATCCCTGCCGCCTTGCGTCATGTCCAAAACGCCAAGCTTATACCGGCAGCGGCCCGCGATCACGCAGTGGCGGTATCCAGCAACAGGCGTTGCTTGACCACGTCGACCAGGCGATCAGGCTGGAACTTGGACAGGAAGTTGTCGCAGCCCACTTTTTTCACCATGGATTCGTTGAAGCTGCCCGACAACGAGGTATGCAACACCACGTAGAGACGACGCAAACGGGCATCGCCACGAATCTCGGTAGTCAGCCGGTAGCCGTCCATCTCCGGCATTTCGGCGTCGGTGAAGATCATCAGCAGCTTCTCACAGACATCCTCGCCGGCATCGGCCCAGCTCTTGAGCATGCGCAGCGCCTTCAGCCCGTCACTGGCCACGTGCAGTTTCACGCCCAGTTGGGACAGGGTGTCGCGCAACTGCGCCAGGGCCACGCTGGAATCGTCTACCAGCAGCACCTCGCGGCCGCGCGCCCGGGCCAGTATCGGGTCAGCGAGTTTGTCGCCGGAAACCCGGGCGTTGTACGGCACGATCTCGGCGAGCACCTTCTCCACGTCGATCACTTCGACCAGCTTGTCGTCGACCTTGGTGATGGCAGTCAGGTAATGCTGGCGCCCGGCACTGGCCGGCGGCGGCATGATCGCCTCCCAGTTCATGTTGACGATACGGTCCACACCGCCCACCAGGAAGGCCTGCACCGAGCGGTTGTACTCCGTCACGATGATGGTGCTGTCGGGCCCCGGCTGCAACGGGCGCATGCCAATTGCCTGGGACAGGTCGATCACCGGCAGGGTCTGGCCACGCAGGTTGACCACCCCGCAGACGAACGCGTGACGCTGGGGCATCAAGGTCAGCTTGGGTAACTGAAGCACTTCCTGGACCTTGAACACGTTGATCGCGAACAGCTGGCGACCGGCCAGGCGAAACATCAGGATTTCCAGGCGGTTCTCACCTACCAGTTGCGTGCGTTGGTCTACCGTGTCGAGAATGCCGGCCATTGGAAAACCCCCAGGCTTGAGTCGGAAAAATAGAAATCATCCACCTTGTATCGGCGGCTTCAGGCCCAGCTTGACCCTTGCTGGAAAATGCCATGAAGACAATTGATATCACTTTACCATCATGCTTTACTGCGGACACAGCCACCGCGAACCAGCCGCCCGGCAAAAGTTCCACACCTTAGCCATGCATCAGGGAAACCCTTAGCGACAATCGGGTGCAACCTGATGTTCGCGCTATCCTTTAGCCATTAATGTGACGCCATTCTCACTGCATGAATGGAGTCAGGCTTTTGCTAGCTATCGTTTCGGCGTGCCCGTCCTCTGCACCCGTCCCACGCGCGGGGGCATCATGAAGGACAGTGCCTTATCGTTCGATGATGCGCTGCAGAGGTTTCTGCTGGACGCGCAGGTGCTGCTGACCCAGGCGCAGGAGTGCCTGCAGCATCTGGACCTGATCGAAAACGACCCGGATGCCTGCCGTGGCCTCGACAACGCGCTCGATAGCCTGGCCCGGCAGGCCATGCACCTCGACTTGCGTGAAGTGGCCCATTACACGACTGCCCTGCAACAGTTGCTCGCCCCGGCCTGCCACGGCGGCTGCCTGCAGCGCGAAGCCCTGCCGGCGGTAGGGGAGTGCCTGACCCTGCTTGCCTGGCAACTGGAACTGGTCGACCCGTTTACCGGCCGACTCAACCTGGACATCGGCGAGCAACTGGTGCTGCTGGGTGAACTGGCCAAGGTCGTACAGCAACCGTTTGCGCAAACGTGCACGTATTGCGATGAACAGGGCCGCGTGTGCATCCACCCACCTGGCGAGGCGGCAGACGACGGTTCATCGTCCAGGTACTGAACCGGCGCGACGTGCAACTGGCCACGCTCACCAAACCCGGTAAGGCGAACTTGGGTAAGTGCAGGAAGTTGGCGGGGCCAGGGTGACCCACTACCGCGCAAGTGATGTGTGACGCGACAAAACGGCTAGCACTTTGCCACCTGACAATACCCGGCCAGCGGGTATTACAAAGCGCTACCCAGCCGCGACCGCTGCAGTGCGAAGTGGTAATATGCGCAGCCATGAACCCCTGCAAGCTGTTGAAAGATTGCAGGTTCATGTGTTCGCCAAAAACATCGAAAGTAACTGCGCCAAAGCTCCTGACCAGCATTGTGCAACGCCCTCCATCAGCAATACTTCAGTGGCTTCCCTACCTATGCTCGCACGCTTGATGACTCCTTTGCGCTGCCACTCCCGCGCTGCCCTGCTGCGCTGGGCAACAGTCGGGCTGTGCGTGGCCTCGCTGGTCGCCAACCTGGCGCTGTACCTGAGCAGCCAGGCGATCCCGGCCAGCCTGCTGGTGCTCCAGTTGGCAGCCACGCTGGGCACGGCCGTGCAATTGGGCCTCGGCGCCGGCTCGATCAGCC
This sequence comes from Pseudomonas sp. SMV7, assembly GCF_052041995.1. Lineage (NCBI taxonomy): Bacteria > Pseudomonadati > Pseudomonadota > Gammaproteobacteria > Pseudomonadales > Pseudomonadaceae > Pseudomonas > Pseudomonas sp. SMV7. The sequence goes on from NZ_JBKGGT010000016.1 coordinate 116,977, forward strand.
TGCGCCCGGCGGAGCTGGCCGAGCGCATGCTCAAGGTCCAGGAAGACGAGCGTCAGCACTTGAGCCGGGAACTGCACGACGACATCGGTCAGTTGCTCACCGCTGCCAAGCTGCAGTTGCAATGGTTGCAGCGGCGCATGCCCGACGAGTTGCAGGGCCACTGCGACGCTCTGCGCAGCACGCTGGATGACACCTTGGGCAACGTGCGCAATGTGTCGGCCCTGCTCAACCCGCGGCAGTTGGCCAGCCTTGGCCTGGAAGCCAGCCTGCGGGCGCACCTGGTACGTACCCTGGCCAACAGCGGCGTGCACTGGAGCCTGGCGTGCAATCAGCGCCTGGGCGGTATCGACGAGGCCGTGACCATGGCGGTATTCCGCATTACCCAGGAAGCCGTGACCAACATGCTGCGCCATGCCCAGGCTCGCAACCTGGTGATCGGCCTGCAACGCACCCCCGAGGGGCTGGCGTTGTCGATCCGCGACGACGGCCGTGGCTTCGTACCCGCCAGGGACCCGGCCGAGGCCGGCCAGCGCGGCCTGGCCGGCATGCAGGAGCGGGTCACCGCACTGCAAGGCAGCCTCGCCGTCACCAGCCAGCCCGGCCAGGGCACGCACATCGAGGCGGTCTTCCCATGGCCACCGCGTACCCAGCAACGCGCCAGGAGCACGGCTACCCATGACCTGTAGACTGTTGCTGGTAGACGACCACTCGCTGATTCGCGCCGGGGTGCGCGCCCTGGTCTGCGACATTCCCGGCTATGACGTCATCGGCGAAGCCGACGACGGCAGCCAGTTGCTGGAACGGGTACGCATGCTGGCGCCGGATATCGTCCTGCTGGACATCTCCATGCGCTCGACCAGCGGCCTGGATGCGCTCACTCAACTGCGCGCCAGCGGCAACCCCTGCAAAGTGCTGATCCTGTCGATGCACACCGACCCGGACCTGATCATGCGCGCCCTGGAAAGCGGCGCCCACGGCTACCTGCTCAAGGATGCCAGCGCCACCGAGCTGGAGCAGGCCCTGGCGGCGGTGCGCAACGGCGAACGCTACCTCAGCCCGGCCATCGCCCACACGGTCATCAACCAGGCATTGCAACACGCCAGGCAGGGCAAGCAACCCTCTGCCGAGCGGTATAGCCTTACCGCACGGCAGCTGGAGATCCTGCGCCTGATCGTGCGCGGCAAATCGACCCGGGAAATTGCCGCCGGCCTGGGCCTGTCGATCAAGACCGTGGAAACCCACCGTTCGCAGATCATGAAACGCCTGCAGATCCATGACGTGGCCGGGCTGGTGCTGTTCGCCGTGCGCGAGAAGATCATCAGCCTGGACGACTGAGCAACGGCGACCCGACGGGCAGGTGCAGGCGCAATGCTGCGGGCCTGGCCTGGAAGCGCAGGGTGTCGGCCTGCACCGGTTCACCATCGAGGTTGATGTCCAGCCCCTGCGAGCACCTGATCTCGACCCAGGGCAACCTGGCCCGGACGAACAGGCCGTCCCCGGCCAGCAGGTCACGCAGGGTCCCGACCACTTCCTGGGGTGCCGGCAGGATGGCGATGTCAAGCAAACCGTCATTCACCAGCGCGTCGGGGCACAGCACCTGCCCGCCGCCTGCCTGGCGGCCATTGCCGATACCCAGCGCCAGCAAATCCCCTTGCCAGTCGAAGCCTGGCCCGTGCAACGTCACCGAAGCCGCCTGCAGCTCGCTGAACCGCGACAGCCCGGTGAACAGGTAGGCAGCAGCGCCCAGCACCTTCTTCAGGTCTTCGGAGGTATTGGCCGTGACCTGGCTGCCAAAACCGCCGGTGGCCATGTTGAGAAACAGCTGCTCGCCGGCCTGCCCGAGGTCGATCGGCTGGGCAGGAACGTTCAGCAAGGCCAGCGCCGTGGCGGGCTCCTGGGGGATGCCGGCGGCCTTGGCAAAATCGTTGGCCGTGCCCAGCGGCAACAACGCCAGGCTGGCCTCGGTACGCGCCAGCCCCATGGCTTCGGCGACATCGCGCAGCGTGCCGTCCCCGCCCCCCGCAACAATATGGCTGTAGCCGGCACCCAGCGCCTCGTTGACCAGGCGCCGGGCGTCCCCGGCCTCCCAGGTAACCCGTACATCCAGCACCCAGCCGCTGTCACGCAGGCCGTGCACAGCACTGCGCACGTCTTCGTTCATCGCCTGCTTGCCGTGCAGGATCAACATTGCCTTGCGCCCTTGCATCTACCCCCTCCAGGAATGGACCCACCCAGATCTCGACCCTCGACACGTGCCGATCGTTGCATGCCCCTGTGCAATTGATCGCCTGAACCGGGTATTTTTTCAACATCCGGGAATGCCCGGCTATGCTCTGCTAATGCATGCGACAGGTTTTTGACCCCGGCGCGGATTTCTTCCAGACCCGTCGCCGCCTTGACGCCTGCGCACCTGCGCCTGTCGCAATCGTGGCCAAGGACGCGCGCCCTGCGGCGGCGCACGCCCCTCATTCCGTGACCTTCAGCGAGGACCCCGGGTCATGCGCATTCTCTGGACGCTGCCTTACCTGCCCTGGCCTACCACCAGCGGCAGCAAGACCCGGCAATACCATCTGCTGCGCGCCCTGGCCCAGCGGGGCCACCGCATCACCCTGCTGGTGCAATCGAAAATCCCCCTCGACGAGGCGGCCCGCGAAGCCCTGGAGGCACTGGTCGAACGCTTGATCGTGCTACCCCGGCGGCCCTTGCACAGCCCGCTCAACCTGCTGGCCGCACCCATCATCGACTACCCGATGCGGGCGATCATCCATGGCCTGGCGCCCTGCCTGCGGCACTGTTTCGAGCAATTGCTGGACGAGCCCTGGGACGTGATCCAGGTCGAACACAGCTACAGTTTCCAGCCCTTCGAGAAGGCCCTGCAGACGCGCGGGCTACCCTACATGCTCAGCGAGCACACGCTGGAGTCAGTGGTGGGCGGCGCCAGTCACGATCGCCTGCCGCTGTGGCTGCGCCCGCTCAACGCCTTCGACCGCTGGCGCTACCGGCGCTGGGAGCAGCGGGTATTGCGCCAGCCCACCGAGCTGGTGGCAGTCAGCAGCCACGATGCCGAACTCATCGCACAGATCAGCGGGCGCCCGGTGAATGTGGTGGTCAATGGAGTGGACTGCGATTTCTACCAGCACGTGCAACCCGCGCTGCACAGCCAGCGCCTGCTGTTCGTCGGCAATTTCGAGTATGGCGCCAACCTGGAGGCAATCGAATGGGCGCTGGAAGAGATCATGCCGCAGGTGTGGATGAGCAACCCGGCGGTACGCCTGGCGATTGCCGGGCACGCCATGCCGGCCAGCTGGAAGCTGCACTGGAACGACCCGCGCATCGAATGGGTCGGCTACCGCCCCGACCTGCGCGAGCTGCAGCGGCGTTCGGCACTGTTCTTTGCGCCGTTGCGTTATGCCGGTGGCTCCAAGGTAAAGATCCTCGAAGCGATGGCCGCCGGCCTGCCGGTCATCACCACTGGCAAAGGCGTTTCAGGCCTGGCTGTGAACAACGGCGAGCACTATCTGGGCAGTGACGAAGGCGACCAGCTGGCGCTGTTGATTACCCAGTTGCTCAACCAGCCCTGGCGCATGAGCCAGTTGAGCGACGCCGGGCGCCAGTTCGCCCGCCAGCGCCACGACTGGCGGGTAGCCGCCCAGCAACTGGAAAATGTGCACATGCGCCTGACCCAGGCGGCACCGGCCGAAGCCGCGGCACCGACCAATGCCTGGCTGGGCCGCTCAACCAAGTAGCTCGCTGAACGGGATGAACGGCACGCTATCGCCCTGCTTCGGCGTGCTGCCTTCGCGAACCTCGACCAACCCATCGGCCCAGGCCGCACTGCGCAGCACGCCAGAGCTCTGGTTCTTGTAGATGCGCACCTGGCCCTGCTCGATGCGGGCGCGCAGGTACTCGCGGCGGGTGCCGGGCCTGGGCCAGTCGAAGCCCGCTGGCACGTCGAAACGTAGCGGCGTAACCTCGGCCACGCCCTGGCGGCGCAACAGGTAGGGCCGGGCCAGCAAGCCGAAGGTGACCAGCGTCGACGCCGGGTTACCCGGCAGGCCGATCACCGGCACGCCCTGGTAATGGCCGCAGGTCAGCGGCTTGCCGGGCTTGATTGCCAGCTTCCACAGGGCCAGCTCACCGGCTTCGCGCAGGGCGGCACCGAGGTAGTCGGCCTCCCCTACCGAAACACCACCGGTGGACAGGATCAGGTCGACATCGCCCAGCCGGGCCAGGCAGGCGCGGGTTCGCGCCAGGTCATCCGGCAGGATGCCCGCATCGACCACATCGCAGCCCAGCCGCTGCAGCCAGCTGACCAGTAGCCGGCGGTTGCTGTTGTAGATCTGCCCCGGGCCCAGCGGCAGGCCAGGCTCGACCAGTTCGTCACCGGTGGACAGCACAGCCACCCGCACCTTGCGCACCACCTCCAGGCGCTCGTGGCCGAGGCTGGCAGCCAGGCCCAGTTCGATCGGCCCCAGCCGGGTGCCGGCGCTCATCACCTGCTCGCCCTTGCGGGCTTCCTGGCCTTGGGGGCGAATGTTCTGCCCGGTTTTCAACGGTTCGAGGAAGCGTACCCGGCCTTCATCCGCCGCTGCGGTGTTCTCCTGCATCTCGACACAGTCGGCACCTTCAGGCAGCGGCGCGCCGGTGAAGATACGCGCACAGGTACCGGGTTGCAGTGGTTGCGGCGCATGGCCGGCGAAGATCCGCTGGCTGACCGCCAGCGGCTCGCCCTGCCAGTCGGCCAGGCGCAGGGCATAACCGTCCATGGCGCTGTTCGGCCAGGACGGCAGGTCGAGCGCGGCCACCAGGTCGCTGGCCAGCACACGGCCCTCGGCCTCGGCCAGCGGTAGAAGCTCGGTGCCACGAATCGGGGCCGCTTCGGCCAATGCCAGCAGTTGCTCCAGGGCCTGTTCCACCGGCATCAGTGGCCGGGCCTGGCTGGCCTCAGCCACGGCTGTCACAGGCGGCTGCCTGCTTCAGGTGGGCTACGAAGTTGCATGGGCGATGGCGAGCATCCAGCTGTTCCGCGAGGATACCGTCCCAACCGGTGCGCACCGCGTTGGTCGAGCCCGGCAGGCAGCATACCAGGGTACCGTTGGCCAGCCCGGCGAGCGCGCGCGACTGCACGGTGGAAGTGCCGATATCGGCCACGGAAATCTGCCGGAACAGCTCGCCGAAACCTTCCACCTGCTTGTCCAGCAGGCAGGCCACGGCCTCTGGCGTGCTGTCACGCCCGGTAAAGCCGGTGCCGCCGGTAATCAGCACCACCTGCACGCGGTCATCGGCAATCCAGGTTGCGACCTGGGCGCGAATCTTGTACAGGTCGTCCTTCAACAGCACACGCTCGGCCAGACGGTGGCCGGCCGCGCTCAGCCGGTCGACGAACAGTTGGCCGGAGGTATCGGTGTCGAAGGTGCGGGTGTCGCTGACCGTGAGCACGGCGATGTTCAGCGGCACGAAGGGGGTATCTGCCTTGGCTTTCATGGAAGTCCGTCACAAGAAGATGGGATGGGCGCAGTTATAACACAGCATGCGGCCATCACAGCGTGACGCCCTTGGCCCTTGCGCTTGGTCAATGCCTTGGCCGAGCCGCTATGCTGCACTGTACACGGAACTTGCATGGACGCCCTGCGTCTTAATGTCATCTCGCACCATCGCACTGGAGAAACACGATGATTCAACGGACCCTACCCGCCTTTCTGCTTGCCCTGGGCCTGGGCGCCCTCGCTGGCTGCGCATCGCCAACCGTCATTACCCTGAACGACGGCCGCGAAATCCAGGCCACCGATACCCCGAAATTCGATGAAGACTCCGGCTTCTACGAATTCGAGCAGCTGGATGGCAAGCGCACACGCCTCAACAAAGACCAGATCCGCACTGTGAAAGAGCTCTGATTGCAGCTCGCATTTTTGCCAACGCCCTTTTAACAACAAGGGGTTGCGTGCAAAAACCGGATGCAGTAGGATTTCTTTCATCGGAGTGTAGCGCAGCCAGGTAGCGCGTCTCGTTCGGGACGAGAAGGCCGCAGGTTCGAATCCTGTCTCTCCGACCAGATCCTGATCAGAAAGCCCGCCATTGTGCGGGCTTTTTGTTGTGTCCGAGAACCGGTCCTTGCTTGGGCAAGGACCGCATCAAGGCTGAAACGTCAGGCAGTGAGGCGCGAGGTGACTTCACCCAGTTGCCCAGACAAGCCATGCAGGCGCTGCCCGGCCTGTTCGGTGTGCTGCACCGCCTCCTGGTTGGCCGTGGCAATACGGGTGATCTCGACCAGGTTGCGCGAGATGTCTTCGGCCACGCTGGTCTGCTCTTCGGCCGCCGTGGCGATCTGCCGGTTCATGTCGCGGATGGCCTCCACGGCCAGGGTGATGCGCTGCAACATCTGGCCTGCCTGCTGCACCTGCTCGGCGCCCTCCTCGCTGCGCTGCTGGCCGCTTTCGATGGCCTTGACCGCTTCCACCGCCCCGGACTGGACCGCTTCGATGATCTGCTGGATCTCGGCGATCGACGCCGCTGTGCGCTGGGCCAGGCTGCGCACCTCATCGGCGACCACGGCAAAACCGCGGCCGGCTTCACCGGCGCGGGCCGCCTCGATGGCGGCGTTGAGCGCCAGCAGGTTGGTCTGTTCAGCTATGCCACGGATCACTTCAAGCACTTTGCCAATGCGCGTGCTGTCATGCTCCAGGTCGCGAATCACCGCCGCCGTGCCAGCAATTTCGCGGTTGACCAGGCCAATGATGTCGATGGTCTGCTGCATCACCTGCTCGCCCGCTTGTGCACTGTGGTCGGCGTCGTCCGCTGCGCGGGCCGCCTCGGCTGCGTGGCGCGCGACCTCCTGGGCGGTGGCAGACATCTCATGCATGGCCGTGGCCACCTGATCGGTGCGCTGGAACTGGTCGTGAGTGCCGCGGGCCATGTCGCCGGCGATGCTGCGCAGCTGGCCGCTGGCACCTTCCAGCTCCTGGGCGTTGTCCTGCAGGCGGCCGACCGTATCGGCGAGGAAATCGCGCAAGGTATTGGCCGCACGCGCCAGGCGCCCCAGCTCATCCTCACGATGGCTGTCGACGCGGGCCGCGAAACGGCCCTGGCTCAGCTGCGCCACATATTCGATCAACTGGCGAATCGGCTCGATCAGACTGCGGTTGACCAGCCACACGCTGAGCAGCCCCACCAGCACCGCCGAGGCGAGCATCACCAGCAGGCCCAGCCATACCGTGCGTTCGGCGCTGGCACTGAGGCGGGACGCGCGCTCGCGGGCATCGGCGCGCAATTGCTCGACCAGCTCGCTCATCTGCTCGCTGGCGGCACGGTCCACACCCTTGACCGCCTGGTCGCCGGCAACCGGGTCGCCACCCGCCGCCAGGAATGCCTGGCGGCCCTGCGCATACGCCTGGCCGAGCTGCCGGTGGCTGTCACGCAGTTGCTGCAGCGGTGCCTTGAGACGGGCGTCGCTGCTCTCGATCAATCGCCCGAGCAGTTGCTGCACCTGCTGCTCGCGGGCCTGGAACTGCTGCCAGTACTTGTCCATGTCAGCGGGTTGGCGCCCACGCAACAGTACGTTTTTCCATTCCTGCACCTGGATCTTGAACTGCAGGTTGGCTTCGTCGATCAATTGCGAGGCCTGCAGCGGCCCGTCGACCAGCTCGGCATAGCCGCGCACGCTGGACGAGAGAAACTGAAAACACACCAGGGCGATCAGCAGCATGGCCAACAGGCTGCCGCCGAGCAGCGAGAGAATTTGCACTCTGAGCGATTTACGCAACATCTTGGGTCTCGAGAACCAGGGGGAAGACGGGGGCGGCCGACGCAGCCCCGGTTACTGGCAGGCCAAAAAAAGGCTGCCATCAAGCAATGGCAGCCAGGTCAAGCACGCAACAGTCGAGGCAGATACTCTCAGGCAAATACTACAGAAATGTTACAAGGCTACGACAAGCTAGCCCGCCGTGAACTGCAGCGCCGCCAGCCGTGCATACAGCGGGCTGTCCTCGATCAACTGGCGATGCGTTCCCACCGCCACCAGCTTGCCCTTGTCGATGACGGCGATCCGGTCGGCATGTTGCACCGTGGCCAGGCGGTGAGCGATCACCAGCGTGGTACGGCCGGCCATCAGGCTGGGCAGCGCCTGCTGGATCAAGTGTTCGCTTTGCGCGTCGAGGGCGCTGGTGGCTTCGTCCAGTAACAGGATCGGCGCATCGACCAGCAACGCCCTGGCGATGGCCAGGCGCTGCCGCTGCCCGCCAGACAAGCCGATGCCGCCCTCGCCCAACGGGGTCTGGTAGCCCTGCGGCAGTTGCCGGATGAAGGCATCGGCGTGGGCACCGCGGGCCGCTGCCTCGACCTCGGCCAGGCTCGCCTCGGGCCGCCCATAGCGGATATTGGACTCGACCGTGCCACGAAACAGCGAAGGGTTTTGCGCCACCATGGCGAACTGCCGGCGCAGTTGATCGGGGTCCAGTTCGGTAATCGCCTCGCCGTCGAGCAGGATGCGCCCTTGTTGGGGGTCGTAGAAGCGCAGCAACAGGTCGAACAAGGTCGACTTGCCCGCACCCGAGGGCCCGACCAGCGCCACGGTCTGCCCCGGTTCGATGGTCAGGCTGAGGCCATCGATAGCCGCGACCGATGGCCGTGACGGATAGGCGAACACCAGCGCCTGCAGCTCGATACGCCCACTGGCCCGTGGCTGCGGCAGCACCCGTGCCACGCTGGGCGCCAGTATCGCAGAGCTGGCCGCCAGCAGTTCGGCGATGCGCTCGGCTGCGCCCGCCGCCCGCTGCAGCTCGCCGATCACTTCGCTGAGGGTGCCGAAGGCACTGCCGACGACCAGGCTGTAGAACACGAAGGCGGCCAGTTCGCCCGCAGAAATACGCCCGGCGATCACGTCCATGCCGCCTACCCACAGCATCACGCCCACCGCACCCAGCACCAGCACGATGACCAGGGTGATCAGCCAGGCACGCTGGGCGATGCGTTGCCGGGCCACGGCGAATGCCGCCTCCACCGTACTGGCGAACAGCCTGCGGTCATGCGCCTGGTGGTTGTAGGCCTGCACGGTCTTGATCTGCCCGAGGGTCTCGGCCACATAGCTGCCCACGTCGGCCACGCGGTCCTGGCTCTGCCGCGACAGACGGCGAACCCGTCGGCCGAACAGCAGGATCGGCGCCAGCACCAGCGGCAGAGCCACGACCACGATGCTGGTGAGCTTGGGGTTGGTGATGAACAGCAAAACCACGCCGCCGACGACCATCAGCGCGTTGCGCAGGAACATCGACAGCGATGAACCGATCACCGACTGCAGCAACGTGGTGTCGGCGGTCAGCCGCGACTGGATTTCCGAGCTGCGGTTGTCTTCGAAAAACCCGGGGTGCAAGCCGAGCAGGTGGTCGAACACGGCCCGCCGGATGTCAGCCACGCAACGCTCGCCGATCCATGACACCAGGTAGAAGCGGCTGAAGGTGCCCACTGCCAGGGCCAGCACCAGCAGCAGGAACAGGCCGATGGTCTGGTTGAGCTGGTGCGCGGAGCGGGTCATGAAACCCTGGTCCACCAACAGGCGGATACCCTGCCCCATGGACAGGGTGATGGCTGCGGTGATCACCAGGGCCAGCAAGGCCAGCAGCACCTGGCGACGGTAGGGACGAAGGAACTGCCAACCCAGGCGCAAGGCGCGGCGTTGGCGCGGGGAAACCGGTTCAGGCATGGCGATGACCAAGATGACAGGGAAAGTGCAGCCTACCACTCATCGGCCGCTGCGGTAGCCTGCCAGGTAGCTATAGCCTATTGGTCTAACCAGGCGCTGGAGCTTTACCGTCGTTTCTGTTGGACTGTCTCTGCCGTGGCGCTGCGCTTGGAGTCACAGGCCAGTCACGGCGCAGGGTTAACCTGAGCTTGAACCTGATAAGGAGGCACTACATGAGCTTGCAGCATGGCAGCGACAACCAGAAGCCCCGACCCACCCCGCCTGCGCAGGTGTGCGGCTCGATCATCGACGCCCAGGGGCGCGAAGTACCGATCACCGAGCAGATGATCCAGCAGGCCTGCAAGGCCCTGGAGGAAAGCCGGGGCGAGCGCGTACGCAAAGGTTGATCGGCGAATCCCTATGACCCGGCGCTTGCGCCGGGTTTTTATTTGGCTGAATCCTGCACTGCCCTGTTCGCGGGGGAACCCGCGCCCACAGCGATCGGACAGGTGCGGAGGACGGAGACAGCAGTCAACCGGCTGTCAGACCAGCGCCCCACCCAGGGCACTCACCAGCTGCGCCAACTGCGGCGATTCACCGCGCAAGCGCACCGCCAGCCCTTCGATTTCACGCCGCGGCGGGTACTGCTTGCGCAACTGGTCGAATGCCGCGCGCTGTTGCTGCGGGTCGTCGCTGAGGCTGCGGCGGAAGTCGGCATCGTCACGCCGCGGGTCGTACACGGCGCGACACAGGGTGGCCAAGGCCCAGGCCGGGTCGGCATCGGCATCCAGCTCGATCTGTGCCAGCGGCGGGCGTGGCAGCAGATCGCCCAGTTGCACGTGTTCCTCCACGCCCAGGAAGCGGCACAACGCCTGGTAGATCTGCGCCGTGCCCCGCTGGCGACCGTCGAGGCTATAACCGGCAATGTGCGGCGAGGCCAGCGTGCAGAGGTCGGCCAGTTGCAGGTCGACCTGCGGCTCGCCCTCCCACACGTCGAGCACCGCATGCACGTCTTCACGCTCGAGCAGCAGTTCGCGCAGGGCATGGTTGTCCACCACCGGGCCGCGGCTGGCATTGATCAACCAGGCGCCCGGGCGCAGACGTGCCAGCTGCGCCTGGCCCAGCAAGTGCCAGGTCGGATGCTCGCCGCCACGCTGCAACGGGGTATGCAGGCTGATCACATCGCATTGCTGCAGGAGGGTATCGAGGCTGACGTAATCGCCGCCCTCGGCGGCCTGGCGCAACGGGTCGCACACCAGCACCTGCCAGCCCAGGCCATGCAGTAGCCGCACCAGGCGCCCCCCTACCTCACCGGCGCCCACCACACCGTACACCCGCTCGGGCAGCGCCACGCCATCCAGCTCGGCCAGGGTCAGCAGACTGCCCAGCACGTAATCGACCACACCCCGGGCGTTGCACCCCGGGGCGCTGCTCCAGCGGATACCGGCCTCGGCGAAGTAGTCCAGGTCCAGGTGGTCGGTGCCGATGGTGCAGGTGCCGACAAAGCGCACGCGGCTGCCTTCGAGCAGTTGGCGGTCGACCTTGGTCACCGAGCGCACCAGCAGGATGTCGGCGTCCCTGACGCTGGCGGCATCGAGGCTTCGGCCAGGGTAACGGCGAATTTCACCGAAACCCTGGAAGAAGGCATCGAGCAGCGGGATGTTCTCGTCGGCAACTATCAGCATGGCGCTCTCCTGTCTGGGGAACGCAGTGTAGGCGCAACGCCGGCCGTGTTCCAGAGCGCTTCAGTCGGCTTTCTTACGGATCCAGTACAGGAAGGTGCCGGCGTTCTCCTGCTGCTGCAGCAGTTCGTGACCGAGGAAGTTGCAGAACTTGGGGATGTCACGACGGGTCGAGGGATCGGTGGCGATGACCTTGAGCAGGCCGCCAGCGGCGAGGTCACGTACGTGCTGGTGCAGCATCATCACCGGTTCCGGGCAATTCAGGCCGGTGGCGTCGAGGATGGCGTCGGGGGTGAATTCGGTCATGGGGGGCTCCGCAAGTGATGCGCCATTGTCGCGCATAGCGCGACGCGCTCCAAGCACCACACGCCCCACTCGCTCTTCTTGCTCTTGCTCTTGCTCTTGATCTTGATCTTGATCTTGATCTTGATCTTGATCTTGATCTTGATC
>NZ_JBKGGT010000017.1:0-124754 GCF_052041995.1 Pseudomonas sp. SMV7
AGCCAGGCATGCACGGTCCCATGTGGGGCAGGTGCGCCTGCCCCCACATCTCCCACAATCCGGGCAAGAACACTAGAATAGCCCCACGCACCTATTCAGAAGCGCTATATGCCCAATCCTGTCGAACCCGAATCATTGGCACGCTTGCCGTTGGACGAGTTGGTTGCCTGCCATGAATGCGACCTGCTGCTACGCAAGCCGGTACTCCAGCATGATGAAAAGGCCCTGTGCCCGCGCTGCGGCTACGAGCTGTACGCCCATCGACACAATGTGGTCAACCGTAGCCTGGCGCTGGTACTGACGGCACTGCTGCTGTTCGTGCCGGCCAATTTCCTGCCAATCATGCAGCTGCACCTGCTGGGCCAGACATCGGACGATACCGTCTGGAGCGGCGTGCTGGGCCTGTACAACTCGGAAATGCGTGGCGTGGCCGTGGTGGTGTTTCTCTGCAGCATGGCCATACCCTTGGCAAAGCTACTCTGCCAACTGGCCGTACTGTTGAGCATCCGGCTGAACATCGGGCGCGATTATGGCCTGCTGTTCTACCGCATCTATCACCACTTGCGTGACTGGGGCATGCTCGAGGTCTATTTCATGGGCGTGCTGGTGGCCATCGTCAAGCTTGTGGACCTGGCCGAGCTCACCGTGGGCCTGGGGCTGTTCTGCTTCATCAGTCTGCTGTTGATCCAGGTATGGCTCGAAGTGGTGATGTCGCCGCACCAGATCTGGAGTGCGCTATCGGGGGAAGATCTGCATGCGGGCGATTGATGCGGGCATTCTGGTCTGCAATGAATGTCACGAGCTGAATCGGCAAGAGCCGGGCAGCACTTCACAAACCTGCACGCGCTGCGGTGCCATCGTGCATGCCCGTCGCCCGAACAGCATCGTGCGTACCTGGGCGCTACTGATCGCTGCATCGATCCTGTACATCCCGGCCAACATGTTGCCGATCATGACCGTGAGTACGCTCGGCCAAGGCAGCCCCGACACGATCATGTCCGGCGTCATCACCTTGCTCAAGCATGGCATGGTGCCCATTGCTGCCGTGGTCTTCATTGCCAGCATCCTGGTGCCCACCTTCAAGCTGGTGGGGATCGGCCTGCTGTTGTATTCCGTTCAGCGTCGGCAGCCGCTTTCGGCGCGGCAACGGATCTTGATGTACCGCTTCATCGAATTCATCGGACGCTGGTCCATGCTGGATATCTTTGTCATCGCCATCCTGGTGGCGGTGGTGAATTTCGGCCGAATCGCCAGTGTCGAAGCCAACCTGGGCGCTGTCGCCTTTGCAACTGTGGTGATCCTGACAATGCTTGCTGCTTTAACTTTCGATCCCCGACTGATCTGGGATAACACGGAGTCGGATGACGACCATGAGTGACCTGCCAACGGCTAAAACCCGCCCTGCCTCGAACTGGTCGGCCATCTGGATCCTGCCTTTGATCGCCTTGATGATCGGCGGCTGGCTGGCGTGGCAGGCTTACCGTGATGCTGGCGTGGAAATTGAAGTCCGCTTCGAGTCGGGCGAGGGCATCGTCGCCAACAAGACCGAGGTCATCTACAAGGGCATGCCGGTCGGCAAGGTGACCCGCTTGGTGCTGGATGCCAAGGGCGAGAACCAGGGGGTGATCGCCACCATCGAGATGAACAAGGCCGCTGAACCGCACCTGACCAAAGGCACGCGCTTCTGGCTGGTCAAGCCAAGTGTCAGCCTGGCGGGTATCTCCGGTCTTGAAACACTGGTGTCCGGTAACTACATCGCCGTCAGCCCGGGGGAAGGGGAGCGTACCAAGCGCTTCACTGCGTTGAAGGTGGCGCCGCCGTTGTCGGACACCGAGCCGGGCCTGCACCTGACCCTCAAGGCTGACCGGCTCGGTTCACTCAACCGTGACAGCCCGGTGTTCTACAAGCAGATCCAGGTTGGCCGGGTGAAAAGCTATCGCCTTTCCGACGACCAGAGCACTGTCGAAATCAAGGTCTTCATCGAGCCGGCATACGCCAGCCTGGTGCGCAAGCACACGCGTTTCTGGAATGCCAGCGGCGTCAGCATCGATGCTTCGCTGTCGGGGGTGAAGGTGCGCAGCGAGTCGCTGTCGAGCATCGTCGCCGGTGGTATCGCCTTTGCCACGCCGGAACACCGCAAGGACAGCCCGCCCACCGACTCCAGCCTGCCGTTCCGCCTGTATGAGGACTTCGACGCAGCCCAGGCCGGTATCCGCGTGAAGCTGAAGCTGAGCGATTATGAGGGCCTGCAGGCGGGCCGTACGCCGGTCATGTACAAGGGGATCCAGGTCGGCTCGTTGAAAACCCTGAAGATGGAAGACAACCTGGCCAGCGCCTCGGCCGAATTGACCCTGGACCCATTGACCGAGGACTACCTGGTCGAGGGCACGCAGTTCTGGGTGGTCAAACCCTCGATTTCGCTGGCGGGTATCACCGGCCTGGAAGCACTGGTCAAAGGCAACTACATCGCTATTCGTCCCGGCGAGAAGGGCGCACGCCCCGAGCGCGAGTTCGAGGCCCGTGCCAAGGCGCCGCCACTCGACCTCAAGGCGCCTGGCCTGCACATGGTGCTGTTCGCTGATACCCTGGGTTCGCTGGAGATCGGTAGCCCGGTGATGTACCGCCAGGTGAAGGTGGGTAGCGTACAGAGCTACCAGTTTGCGCGTAACAGCAACCGCATCCTGATCGGCGTGCATATCGAGAAGGAATACGAAAAACTGGTCAACGGCTCGTCGCGCTTCTGGAACGTCAGTGGTATCACCCTGACCGGGGGCCTGTCGGGCATCAAGATCAAGAGCGAGTCGCTGCAGACGCTGATGGCCGGTGGTATTGCCTTCGACACGCCGCGAGCCGATGTGGCGCTCAAGCGTCACATTCCGCGCTTCCGTCTGCACGACAGCCAGGAGGCGGCCAACCGTGCAGGCACGTTGGTCACCATCCGCGTGGACCGTGCCGATGGCTTGAAGCCGGGTACGGCAATCCGCTTCCGCGGCCTGGATGTAGGCAGCATCGAGAGCGTCGACCTCACCGATGACCTGCAGGCGGTGTTGCTGCGGGCGCGCATTACCGAGGCAGCGAACCGTATTGCCCGGGTCGGCACGCAGTTCTGGGTAGTCAAGCCGGCCTTTGGCCTGGTGCGTACACAGAACCTCGATACCCTGGTTGGCGGGCAATACCTGGAAGTGCAACCGGCAACCAAGGACCGTGGCCCGCAGCATGACTTCATCGCGCTGGCCGAAGCCCCGCAAGTGGCAGGGCCGGAAGTCGGCCTGCCGTTGACGCTCAGTGCCCCGCGTCGTGGTTCGATCAAGCCGGGTGTACCGGTGACCTACCGCGAAGTCGCGGTGGGCAAGGTGACGGGTTTCGAGCTGGGCCAGAGTGCTGACCGGGTGCTGATCCATATCCTCATCGAGCCGCGCTATGCGGCACTGGTACGCAGCGGCAGTCGCTTCTGGAACAGCAGTGGCTTCGGTTTCGACTGGGGGCTGTTCAAGGGGGCTACGGTGCGTACCGAGTCGGTGGAAACCCTGATCGACGGTGGTATCGCCTTCGCCACACCGGATGGCGAGCAGATGGGTAACCCGGCGCGGCCGCAGCAGACCTTCGCCTTGTTCGACCAGGCCGAAGAAGAATGGCTGAAGTGGGCGCCGAAGATTCAGATAGCCAAGTAATACCAGGCCAACTCAGGCTCGCTTCTTTGCAGGAGCGGCCTTGCATCGCGAGCGGGCTGCATGGCAGCCCCTCGATTGCAACTGCAACGCAGATACCGTTGGGGCCGCCTTGCAGCCCGATCGCGATGCAAGGCCGCTGCTGCCAGAAGCGGTGCGGCGATGGGGTAGTACTGAAGCACAAATCGCAGGCAACAAAAAACCGACCCTAGGGTCGGTTTTTCGACTAGCGCGTCGCTTAGGCAGCTGCAGCTTCTTTCAGCGCCTTGATGTGGCCATTCAGACGGCCTTTGTGACGAGCAGCCTTGTTCTTGTGGATGATGCCCTTGTCGGCCATACGGTCGATTACAGGCACAGCCAGAACGTAAGCGGCTTGCGCTTTTTCGGCGTCTTTTGCGTCGATGGCTTTGACTACATTCTTGATGTAGGTGCGGACCATGGAACGCAGGCTGGCGTTGTGGCTGCGACGCTTCTCAGCCTGTTTTGCACGTTTCTTGGCGGAAGGTGTGTTGGCCACCGTCGAGCTCCTCGAAAGACTTTAGGTAAATAGCAAACAAAATAGGCCGCGAATCATGCCGATCAGTCGAGCGGATGTCAAGGCCACCTGCAAGGTTCCGCCGAGCGGTGCGCCAACAGGAGGGAAAGATTCCTTTCTGCTGCGCGACCTGTAAACTCGGGAATTTTTGGCTCCCCTGCGAAGGCGCGGGAGTATCGCACATTCGGACGCTGTCTGGCAGCGTCCTCTGCCCCTGGCGTGAATCTTTTCGATGAACCTGCTCAAATCCCTGGCTGCGGTAAGCTCGATCACCATGATTTCGCGGGTGCTGGGCTTTGTCCGCGACACCATCCTGGCGCGCATCTTCGGCGCCGGCATCGCCACCGATGCCTTCTTCATCGCCTTCAAGCTGCCCAACCTGCTGCGGCGCATCTTTGCCGAAGGTGCGTTTTCCCAGGCGTTCGTGCCGATCCTGGCGGAATACAAGACCCAGCAAGGCGAGGAGGCCACCCGGACCTTCATCGCCTATGTCAGCGGCCTGCTGACCCTGGTCCTGGCACTGGTCACCGCCATCGGCATCCTGGCCGCACCGTGGGTGGTCTGGGCGACCGCCCCCGGCTTTGTCGACAGTGCCGAAAAGTACCAGCTGACCACCGCCCTGCTGCGGGTGACTTTTCCTTATATATTGCTGATCTCGCTGTCTTCGCTGGTCGGGGCCATCCTCAATACCTGGAACCGTTTCTCGGTGCCGGCCTTCACCCCGACCCTGTTGAACGTGGCAATGATCGTCTTCGCCGTGCTGCTCACGCCGTACTTCGACCCGCCGATCATGGCCCTGGCCTGGGGCGTGCTGGCCGGCGGCCTGGCGCAGCTGCTGTACCAGCTGCCAGCGCTGAAACGGATCGGCATGCTCGTGCTGCCGCGCCTGAACCTGCGCGACGCCGGCGTCTGGCGGGTGCTCAAGCAGATGCTGCCGGCGATTCTCGGGGTGTCGGTGAGCCAGATCTCGCTGATCATCAACACCATCTTTGCCTCGTTCCTGGTAGCCGGCTCGGTGTCCTGGATGTACTACGCCGACCGTCTCATGGAGCTGCCTTCAGGCGTGCTGGGCGTGGCCCTGGGCACCATCCTCCTGCCGACCCTGGCCAAGACCTACGCCAACAAGGACCGTGAAGAGTACTCGCGGATTCTCGACTGGGGCCTGCGCCTGTGCTTCCTGCTGGTACTGCCGTGCACCCTGGCCCTGGCCATCCTCGCCGAGCCGCTGACCGTGGCGCTGTTCCAGTACGGCAAGTTCACTGCCACCGACGCGGCCATGACCCAGCGGGCATTGATTGCCTATTCCGTGGGCTTGCTGGCGATCATTCTGGTCAAGGTGCTGGCCCCGGGCTTCTATGCGCAGCAGAATATCCGCACGCCGGTGAAGATCGCGGTGTTCACCCTGGTCTGCACGCAGCTGTTCAACCTGGCCCTGATCGGCCCGTTGGCGCATGCCGGCCTGGCCCTGGCGATCAGCCTGGGGGCCTGCCTGAATGCCGGCCTGCTGTTCTGGAAACTGCGCAGCCAGCAGCTGTTCCAGCCACAGCCTGGGTGGGCGATGTTCCTGCTCAAGCTGCTGTTGGCGGTGGGGCTGATGTCGGCGGTGTTGCTGGCCGGCATGCACTACCTGCCGGCCTGGGAGCAGGGCAACATGCTGGCGCGCCTGGTTCGCCTGGGGGCGCTGGTACTGGCAGGTGTGGTGAGCTATTTCGGCTGCCTGTACCTGTGTGGTTTCCGGCCTCGGCATTTTGCCCGCAAGGCCTTGCACTGAGGCATCGGGCGGGTCAGGCGTCGGTTTTTCGCATTCCACGCCGCTCTTGGGCGCTGCTGCCTGTCACCGGCGCCCGGGTGTGGTTATAATCGGCCACTTTATGAGCAAGAAGCGCGTTATGCAGCTGGTTCGAGGTCTTCACAACCTGCGCCCCGAGCACCGGGGCTGTGTCGCCACCATTGGCAACTTCGACGGGGTTCACCGCGGCCACCAGGCGATCCTGGGGCGTCTGCGCGAGCGCGGCCAGGCCTTGGGCCTGCCCACCTGCGTGGTGATCTTCGAACCCCAACCACGCGAATACTTCGCCCCCGATACCGCACCGGCGCGCCTGGCCCGCCTGCGTGACAAGATCGAACTGCTGGCGGCCGAAGGCATCGACCAGGTCCTGTGCCTGGCATTCAACCAGCGCCTGAGCCAGCTCGGCGCCGATGCCTTCGTCAAGACCATCCTCGTCGACGGCCTGGGTGTACGCCACCTCGAAGTCGGCGATGACTTCCGCTTCGGCTGCGACCGCGCCGGCGACTTTGCCTTCCTGGTCGATGCCGGCAAGCAGTACGGCTTCACCGTCGAGGCCGCCAATACGGTGGTCCAGGACGGCCTGCGGGTCAGCAGCACCGAAATACGCAAGGCGCTGTCCGAAGGCAACTTCGAACTTGCCGAGCACCTGCTGGGCCGCCCCTACAGTATCAGCGGCCGCGTGCTGCACGGCCAGAAGCTGGCCCGCCAGCTCGGTACACCCACTGCCAACATCCAGCTCAAGCGCCGCCGCGTGCCGCTGTCCGGGGTCTACCTGGCCAGCATCGAGATTGACGGCAAGGCCTGGCCGGGTGTCGGCAATATCGGCGTGCGTCCGACCGTTGCCGGTGACGGGCGCCCGCACCTGGAAATTCATCTGCTGGACTATGCCGGTGACCTGTATGGCCGGCGCCTGACGGTGGAGTTCCACCACAAGCTGCGTGAAGAGCAGCGTTTCGCCTCCCTGGAGGCGCTCAAGTCGGCGATCGATGCGGATATCGCCGCCGCACGTGCACATTGGCACGCTCAACCGCTAACGAAGAGCCTGAAATGACCGACTACAAAGCCACGCTAAACCTTCCGGACACCGCCTTCCCCATGAAGGCCGGCCTGCCTCAGCGCGAACCGCAGATCCTGCAGCGCTGGGACAGCATTGGCCTGTACCAGAAGCTGCGCGAAATTGGCAAGGATCGTCCCAAGTTCGTCCTGCACGACGGCCCGCCCTATGCCAACGGCAAGATTCACATCGGTCATGCGCTGAACAAGATCCTCAAGGACATGATCGTCCGTTCCAAGACCCTGGCCGGCTTCGATGCGCCGTACGTGCCGGGCTGGGACTGCCATGGCCTGCCGATCGAGCACAAGGTCGAGGTCACCCACGGCAAGCACCTGTCCGCCGACCGCACCCGCGAGCTGTGCCGCGAGTATGCCGCCGAGCAGATCGAAGGGCAGAAGACCGAGTTCATTCGCCTGGGCGTGCTGGGTGACTGGGACAACCCGTACAAGACCATGAACTTTGCCAACGAGGCCGGTGAAATCCGCGCCCTGGCCGAGATGGTCAAGCAAGGCTTCGTGTTCAAGGGCCTGAAGCCGGTGAACTGGTGCTTCGATTGCGGCTCGGCGCTGGCCGAAGCCGAGGTCGAGTACGCTGATAAGAAATCGCAGACCATCGACGTGGCCTTCCCGGTTGCCGACGAGGCCAAGCTGGCCGCCGCGTTCGGCCTTGATACGCTGGCCAAGCCGGCCGCCATCGTGATCTGGACCACCACCCCGTGGACCATCCCGGCCAACCAGGCGCTGAACATCCACCCCGAGTTCAAGTACGCCCTGGTCGATACCGGCGCGCGCCTGCTGGTGCTGGCCGAAGAACTGGTCGAAGCGTGCCTGAAACGCTACAACCTGGAAGGCTCGGTGATCGCCACCGCCCAGGGTTCGGCACTGGAGCTGATCAACTTCCGTCACCCGTTCTACGACCGCCTGTCGCCGGTGTACCTGGCCGACTACGTCGAACTGGGCGCCGGTACCGGCGTGGTGCACTCTTCGCCAGCCTACGGTGAAGACGACTTCGTCACCTGCAAGCGCTACGGCATGGTCAACGACGACATCCTCACCCCGGTGCAGAGCAACGGCGTGTATGTGGATTCGCTGCCATTCTTCGGCGGCCAGTTCATCTGGAAGGCCAACCCGGCCATCGTCGACAAGCTGAGCGAAGTCGGTGCGCTGATGCACACCGAAACCATCAGCCACAGCTACATGCACTGCTGGCGCCACAAGACCCCGCTGATCTACCGCGCCACCGCGCAGTGGTTCGTGGGCATGGACAAGCAGCCGTCCACTGGCGAGCCGCTGCGTGAGCGCGCGCTGAAAGCCATCGAGGACACCAAGTTCGTGCCGGCCTGGGGCCAGGCGCGCCTGCACGCGATGATCGCCAACCGCCCGGACTGGTGCATCTCGCGTCAGCGCAACTGGGGCGTGCCGATCCCGTTCTTCCTGCACAAGCAGACCGGTGAGCTGCACCCGCGCACCGTCGAGCTGATGGAAGAAGTGGCCAAGCGCGTCGAGCAGCAGGGCATCGAGGCCTGGTTCAAGCTGGACGCTGCCGAACTGCTGGGCGCCGAGGCCGAGCAGTACGACAAGATCGCCGATACCCTCGACGTCTGGTTCGACTCCGGTACCACCCACTGGCATGTACTGCGTGGTTCGCACGACATCGGTCACGCCACCGGCCCGCGTGCCGACCTGTACCTGGAAGGCTCCGACCAGCACCGCGGCTGGTTCCACTCTTCGCTGCTGACCGGCTGCGCTATCGACGGCCATGCGCCGTATCGCGAACTGCTGACCCACGGCTTCACCGTGGACGAGAACGGCCGCAAGATGTCCAAGTCGCTGGGTAACACCATCGAGCCGGAAAAGGTCAACAACACCCTGGGTGCCGACATCCTGCGCCTGTGGGTCGCCGCCACCGACTACTCCGGCGAGATGGCCGTTTCCGAGCAGATCCTGCAGCGTAGCGCCGACGCCTACCGCCGTATCCGCAATACTGCACGCTTCCTGCTGTCCAACCTGTCCGGCTTCGACCCCGCCCGTGACCTGCTGGCCCCGCAAGACATGCTGGCGCTGGACCGCTGGGCGGTGGACCGCACCCTGCTGCTGCAACGCGAACTGGAAGAGCACTACAGCGAGTACCGTTTCTGGAACGTCTACTCCAAGGTGCACAACTTCTGCGTGCAGGAACTGGGTGGCTTCTACCTCGATATCATCAAGGATCGCCAGTACACCACCGGCGCCAACAGTGTCGCCCGCCGTTCCTGCCAGACCGCGCTGTACCACATCAGCGAAGCGCTGGTGCGCTGGATCGCCCCGATCCTGGCGTTCACCGCTGACGAAATCTGGCAATACCTGCCGGGCGAGCGCAACGAGTCGGTGATGCTCAATGGCTGGTACGAGGGCCTGAGCGAGCTGCCGGAAGGCACCGAGCTGGACCGCGCCTACTGGGACCGCGTGATGGCGGTGAAGGCATCGGTCAACAAGGAGCTGGAGAACCAGCGTACCGCCAAGGTCATCGGCGGCAACCTGCAGGCCGAAGTTACCCTGTATGCCGATGAAGGCCTGAGCGCCGACCTGGGCAAGCTGGGCGACGAGCTGCGCTTCGTGCTGATCACCTCGGCCGCCAGCGTGGTGCCGTTCGTCCAGGCGCCGGCCGACGCCGTGGCCACTGAAGTCGAGGGCCTCAAGCTGAAGGTGGTCAAGTCCGGCCACGCCAAGTGCGGCCGTTGCTGGCACTTCCGCGCCGACGTCGGCAGCCATCCGGAGCATCCGGAAATCTGCGGCCGTTGCGTCGACAACCTGAGCGGCTCGGGTGAGGTGCGCCACTATGCCTAACCCTGCAGCGGGGCGCTTCGGGCGCCTTGCATGGCTGTGGCTGAGCCTGTTGGTCCTGGTCCTCGACCAGGCCACCAAGCTGTATTTCAACAACGCCCTGACCATGTACCAGCAGATCGTCGTGATTCCCGACTACTTCAGCTGGACCCTGGCCTACAACACCGGCGCGGCCTTCAGCTTCCTGGCGGAAAGCTCCGGCTGGCAGCGCTGGCTGTTCGCCCTGATCGCCGTGGTGGTCAGCGCCGTGCTGGTGGTGTGGCTCAAGCGCCTGGGGCGCAACGAGACCTGGCTGGCCGTGGCGCTGGCGCTGGTGCTGGGGGGGGCGATCGGCAACCTGTACGACCGTGTCGTGCTCGGCCATGTGGTCGACTTCATCCTGGTGCACTGGCAGAACCGCCATTACTTCCCGGCCTTCAACCTGGCCGACAGCGCCATCACCGTTGGTGCGGTGATGCTGGCGCTGGATATGTTCAAGAGCAAGAAGTCCGAGGATCCGGTCCATGACTGACACCCGTATCGGCCAGAACACCGAAGTCACCCTGCACTTCGCGCTGCACCTGGAAAACGGCGATACCGTCGACAGCACCTTCGACAAGGCCCCGGCCACGTTCAAGGTGGGCGATGGCAACCTGCTGCCAGGCTTCGAGAATGCCTTGTTCGGCTTCAAGGCCGGTGACAAGCGCAACGTGGTGGTGGCCCCGGAGAACGCCTTCGGCCAGCCCAACCCACAGAACGTGCAAGTCATGCCGCGGTCCCAGTTCGAGGGCATGGAGCTGTCCGAAGGGTTGCTGATCATCTTCAACGACGCCGCCAACACCGAGCTGCCGGGTGTGGTCAAGGCGTTCGATGACGAGCAGGTGACCATCGACTTCAATCACCCACTGGCTGGCAAGACCCTGACCTTCGAGGTGGAGATCCTCGAGGTCAAGGCCCTGTAAGCCTGGAGCCGAACATGCAAATCAAACTCGCCAACCCTCGCGGCTTCTGCGCGGGGGTCGACCGGGCGATCGAGATCGTCAATCGCGCGCTGGAAGTCTTCGGCCCGCCGATCTATGTGCGTCACGAAGTGGTGCACAACAAGTTCGTGGTGGAAGACCTGCGCAACCGTGGCGCCATCTTCGTCGAGGAGCTGGACCAGGTGCCGGACGACGTCATCGTCATCTTCAGTGCCCACGGGGTTTCCCAGGCCGTGCGCCAGGAAGCCGCGGGCCGTGGTCTGAAAGTGTTCGACGCTACCTGCCCGCTGGTGACCAAGGTGCACATCGAGGTGGCCAAGTACAGCCGCGATGGCCGTGAGTGCATCCTTATCGGCCATGAAGGGCACCCGGAAGTCGAAGGCACCATGGGCCAGTACGACGCCAGCAACGGTGGCGCCATCTATCTCGTCGAGGACGAGGAGGATGTCGCCAACCTGCAGGTGAAAGACCCGGACCACCTGGCCTTCGTCACCCAGACCACGCTGTCGATGGACGACACCAGCCGCGTCATCGATGCCCTGCGCGCACGTTTCCCGAACATCGGCGGCCCGCGCAAGGACGACATCTGCTACGCCACCCAGAACCGCCAGGATGCGGTGAAGCAACTGGCGGACGAGTGCGACGTGGTGCTGGTGGTCGGCAGCCCGAACAGCTCCAACTCCAACCGCCTGCGCGAGCTGGCCGAGCGCATGGGCACGCCGGCCTACCTGATCGACGGCGCCGAAGACCTGCAACGTGGCTGGTTCGAGCAGAAGGCGCGAATCGGCATTACTGCCGGCGCTTCGGCCCCCGAGGTGCTGGTGCGTGGCGTGATCGAGCAGCTCAAGGCCTGGGGCGCTACCGGCGCTGAAGAACTGGATGGGCGTGAAGAAAACATCACCTTCTCCATGCCCAAAGAGCTGCGGGTTCGTTCGCTGATTTGACCTGACCCTGTCCCGGCCTATCGCTGGCTTGCCAGCGATAGGCGGCTACGCCCGGTTCAGGGCTGGGCGGCCGCCGGGCACTGGGTGCTTGGGGCGGCTTCTGTATCCAGCCTGACTCTGCCGGTCGATGCCAGTACCACGTTATAGCGGCTGTCGCCTGACGAGCGTTCACAAACACGCAGGGTGGCAGCCAGAAACTGGTTGCTCGGCCCCAGCGGAACCCCCTGCGCACTGAATTTCACCTGCCCGCCACTATTGCCAGCAATCTCCAGCGGCCGTGAAAGACGCTGTTCACGCAACAGTTGCTGGTTATGTTCCAGCAGTACCCGCCAACCGTTCCCCCACTTGCCGTCCAGCGGCTGCACCAGCACCGTCTGGCCTTGCAACATGGCGTGGCTGCGCGCACTGCGCAGGGCCTGCGCCAGGTCGCGGGCGGCAGCAGCCCTGTGCAAGTCGTCGCTCAACCGTGCATAGGCCGGCATGCCGAGCTGGGCCAGCAATACCGCCACGGCCAAGGCCGACAACATTTGAATCAGTGTTACGCCTCGTTGCTTCACCGTGCATTCCTCCATGGAAGTGCTTGGCTATAGCTTCTCGGTCGTTGGACAGGAGCACCAGTCGCCCGAGTTCAAGGCAATTGCAGGAAAAGTCTCAGGAGGTGCAGGGATGCAGGTAGTTCAACGGGGCATGACACTGCTGGAAGTGCTCTTGGCGGTGGTGGTAGTGGCGGTCGGCCTGTTTGCAGCGGCAGGCCTGCAACTGCAGGCATTGCAGGCCGTGGAGGGCGCGCGCCGCGACGGCCAGGCCGCCATGGCGGCGCATAGCGAACATGAACGGGGGCGACGGTGAAGCGCCGCCAGGACGGGTTCGGCCTGTTGGAGGTGACGTTGGCGCTGGCCCTCGGCTTGATGCTGATGGCAGCGGTCGGCCAGCTGTTCGTCTCTGCCCACCAGAACTGGCGCCTGCAAAGTACTGCGGTGCGCATGCACAGTGAGGCCCGTCTGGCGCTGCTGCGCATGGCCCAGGACATCCGCATGGCAGGGATGTTCGGTTGCCTGCGCTTGCAGCCTGGCGATATCAGGAGTCTGTCAGCACGACAGGCGTTTGCCCGCCCGCTGGAAATCGAGGGGGCCACACTTCGCCTGGTGGTGGCAGAGTTGCCCGGCCACCCCGGGGCGCCGGAATGGTTCGTGCAGACCGATTGCGTCGAGGAGGTGATAGTGGAAAAAGAACGCAACGAGGGCAAGTTCTACCCGCTGGCCTACCCCATCAGCACATACGTCTACCAGCTGCAGGGCAACACCCTCAGATTCAAGCGGGCAGCAGGCCGCCTGCAGCCGCTCGTGGAGCATGTGCAGAGCATGCATATCGAACGCGTACAAACGCCGGGCGGGGAGCGGGTCGATATCGCCCTGACGTTGCATGAACCATCCCTGGGCATCCGCCAGCAGCACGCGTTGAGCGTGGCAATTCGCAACCCGGTAGCGTCGCCATGAGCCGCCAGCGTGGCGTGGTTCTGCTGTTGGCCCTGGTGCTCAGCCTGTTGCTCGGCCTGCTTGCGGCATCGGCCCTGCGTGAAGCGTTGGTGGAAACACGGCTGACCGGCGAGCTGCGCGATGGCTTGCTGGCGCTGGAGCAGGCTGAGGCAACCTTGCTGGCAGGGGAGGGCGAGCTTCGGCGGGCGCCCCCAGCGCTTTGTTCAGCGTGCCTGCCGCCAAGCCGACCGCACGAGCTGGTCGGGCTCTGGCAGCGTGGCGGGGACGGTTTTTTCCAGGTACAGAACCTGGGCACCAGTGATCGTGCCGCGCATATGCCAGAAGGGCAGCAGACCACCCTGTTCAGGGTCACTGCGGTCAGCTTGCACACCGAGCCGCGATATGTACTGGAAGCGGTCTATGCCGTGGTTGACGACACAACCCGCCGTGTCACCTGGCGGCAAAGATTGCGAGGAGACTGACATGCAGCAAGGCCTGAGCCTGATTGAAATGTTGATTGTGCTAACGGTCACCGGCATTCTGGCAGCCATTGCCTACCCCAGTTACCACGACCAGCTCCGGCGCGCTGCCCGCAGCGAGGCGGTCGGCCTGTTGCACGATGCCGCTCTGCGCCTGGAGCGCCACCGCGCGCTCACCGGCCAGTACGCCGAGGGCGAGCCGGCCTTGCCCGTTGGTAACCGCTACTACGCTCTGCAGGCCCAGCGCGACAAGGACATTTTCACCTTGCGCGCCCGACGGCTGCCGGGCGGACTGATGGCGCAGGACCGCTGTGGTGACTTCCAGCTCGACCAGGCTGGCGTAAGGAGCAATCCGGGCGCCGTTGGCGACAGTGCACACTGCTGGGGAAGCTGAAGGTTGGATGATGCCGGGGGCATCGCGGAATTACTTCAGGTGTTGGATCGACAGATGAGCAAGCAAGTAGTGGTGGTTGGCGGCGGGGTGATCGGCCTGCTGACGGCATTCAACCTGGCCGCCAAAGTCGGGCAGGTGGTGGTGTGCGACCAGGGCGAGGTCGGCCGCGAGTCGTCCTGGGCCGGCGGTGGCATCGTTTCGCCGCTGTACCCGTGGCGCTACAGCCCGGCAGTAACGGCCCTGGCGCACTGGTCGCAGGACTTTTACCCACAGCTGGGCGAGCGCCTGTGCGCCAGCACTGGCGTCGACCCGGAAGTACACACCACCGGGCTGTACTGGCTCGACCTGGACGACGAAGCCGAAGCGCTGGCCTGGGCCGCGCGCGAACGGCGGCCGCTGAGCGCGGTGGACATTTCCGCGGCCTATGACGCGGTGCCGGTACTGGGCCCAGGCTTCCGCCGGGCCATCTACATGGCCGGCGTGGCCAACGTGCGCAATCCGCGCCTGGTGAAATCACTCAAGGCGGCCTTGCTGGCGCTGCCCAACGTGACCTTGCGTGAGCATTGCAAGATAACCGGCTTCGTCGAGCGCGACGGCCGGGTGACCGGTGTGCAGACGGGCGACGGCGTGCTGGCGGCGGATGAGGTGGTGCTCAGCGCCGGAGCCTGGAGTGGCGAGCTGCTGCGTACGCTTGGCCTGGCGCTGCCGGTTGAACCAGTGAAAGGGCAGATGATCCTGTTCAAGTGCGCCGAAGATTTCCTGCCCAGCATGGTGCTGGCGAAAGGGCGGTATGCGATCCCGCGGCGCGACGGCCACATTCTGGTGGGCAGTACGCTGGAGCATGCCGGGTTTGACAAGACGCCGACGGTGGATGCGCTGGAGAGCCTGAAGGCGTCGGCGGTGGAGTTGCTGCCCGGGCTCGAAGGGGCCGAGGTGGTAGCGCATTGGGCCGGGCTGCGGCCGGGCTCGCCGGAAGGCATCCCCTACATCGGGCCGGTGCCGGGGCACAACGGGTTGTGGCTGAACTGCGGGCATTACCGCAACGGGCTGGTGCTGGCGCCGGCTTCGTGCCAGCTGTTTACCGACCTGTTGACCGGGGCGGAGCCGATCATCGACCCGGTGCCGTATGCACCGGCTGGGCGGTTGGGCTGACATTATCGGGGCTGCAAAGCAGCCCCACGGGGCCTAGCGGGATTGCCCCGGCCCCTGCTGCAGGTGCGCCTGGCTGCAATACCATTCGTTGCCTTGCTGCAGCGCCCGGTCATTGGGCAGGTGCACGCCACAATGGGCACAGCGCACCATCTTCAGCGGCGCATCCAGCTTGGCCTCGGGGCGCGATTGCTGGCTGACTTTGAATTTGCGCCACAGCCAGAACGCGGCGGCGATCAGGGCGATCCAGAAAAGTAGGCGAACCATGGTGTCCAGCTTGTCGGTTGAAGAAGCCGACAGTCTAGGGCGCGGCCAATAAAAAAGGGAGGCCCATGGCCTCCCTTTCACCTAGCGCAGCAGATCAGTCGAACAGACCAAAGGTCATGTAGCTGAACCAGGAGCGGTCCTGCTCGGCTTCCTTCGGCCCTTCCGGCACGATCGGGTCACCGTTCTCGTCCTTCGGCAGCAACTCTTGCGGCATCTCGTCACGCGCGTCCTGGAACTGCTTGACCACGTCCTGGTTGGCGCGGGTTTCGCCCGGCGGCAGCGGGGTGTCGGTTTCGATCAGGCCCAGGGTGGCCTTGGACAGCCAGCCACGGCCGTCAGACTCGGTCTGCTTGGGCTGGAACTGGCCATCGACCAGGCTCGGGTGGTCCGGGTAGTTGAGCTTGAGGGTTTCCAGGCTGGTGGCCGCCAGTTCGTCCAGGTGCATCTTCTGGTACGACTCGACCATTACCGCCAGGCCATCACCGACCGACGGGGTTTCCTGGAAGTTTTCCACCACGTAGCGGCCACGGTTGGCTGCAGCGACATAGGCCTGGCGGCTCAGGTAGTAGTCGGCCACATGGATTTCATACGCGGCCAGCAGGTTGCGCAGGTAGATCATGCGCTGCTTGGCATCAGGCGCGTAGCGGCTGTTGGGGAAACGGCTGGTCAGCTGGGCGAACTCGTTGTACGAGTCGCGCGCGGCACCCGGGTCACGCTTGGTCATGTCCAGCGGCAGGAAGCGCGCCAGCAGGCCACGGTCCTGGTCGAACGAGGTCAGGCCCTTGAGGTAGTAGGCGTAGTCGACGTTCGGGTGCTGCGGGTGCAGGCGGATGAAGCGCTCGGCGGCCGACTTGGCAGCTTCGGGCTCCGAGTTCTTGTAGTTGGCGTAGATCAGCTCGAGCTGCGCCTGGTCGGCATAGCGGCCGAACGGGTAACGCGACTCCAGGGCCTTGAGCTTGTTCACGGCGCTGGTGTAGCTGGAATTGTCCAGATCAGCCTGCGCCTGCTGGTACAGCTCGGCTTCGCTGAGGTTCTCGTCAATGACTTCCTTATTGGAGGAACAGGCCGCGGTGAGCCCGAGGATGGCGATCAGCAGCAGGTGTTTCACTTGCATGGCGGCTTGCGTCCCTTTGACGGCCGCTGTCTTGGGCGGTGCCGTCCTGTTATGATGAGCGCCCCGGCCAACCCCGGGACAAAAGAAGCCGTATTTAACCACAAGCTCGCAGCCGAAACCAAAGGCTGTGCGCCCGCCGAATCGAGCATGTCCGAGATCATTCAACTTAGCGCAGAGGTGCCGTCCGAACTGGGCGGTCAACGCCTCGACCAGGTCGCCGCCCAATTGTTCGCCGAGTACTCGCGTTCGCGGCTAACTTCGTGGATCAAAGAAGGCCGCCTGACGGTCGATGGCGCGGTAGTGCGCCCTCGGGACCTCGTCCATGGTGGCTCGCAGCTTATCCTGGAGGCCGAGCAGGAGGCCCAGGGTGAGTGGGTAGCAGAAGATATCGAACTGGATATCGTCTACGAAGACGACCACATCATGGTGATCAACAAGCCTGCCGGGCTGGTTGTGCACCCGGCCGCCGGGCATGCCAGTGGCACCCTGCTCAATGCCTTGCTGCACCACGTGCCGGACATCGTCAACGTACCGCGCGCCGGTATCGTTCACCGCCTGGACAAGGACACCACCGGCCTGATGGTGGTGGCCAAGACCTTGCAGGCGCAGACCAGGCTGGTCGAGCAGATGCAGGCGCGCAAGGTCAGCCGCATCTACGAGTGCATCGTGATTGGCGTGGTCACCGCTGGCGGCAAGATCGATGCCCCGATCGGCCGCCATGGCGGCATGCGCCAGCGCATGGCGGTTACCGACGGCGGCAAGCCGGCGGTCAGCCACTACCGTGTGCTCAAGCGCTTCCGCTCGCACACCCACGTGCGGGTCAAGCTGGAAACCGGTCGTACCCACCAGATTCGCGTGCACATGGCGCATGTGGGGTTCCCGCTGGTCGGCGACCAGACCTACGGTGGCCGCTTCCGGATTCCGCCAGCTGCCAGCCCGACCATGGTCGAGGCGGTGAAAACCTTCCCGCGTCAGGCACTGCATGCGCGCTTCCTCGCGTTGGCCCACCCGATTACCGGTGAAGTCATGAAGTGGGAATCGCCACTGCCGGACGACTTCGTCTGGTTGCTGTCGCTGCTGAACCAGGACCGCGAGAGCTTTATCGGATGAGTGGCCTGACGCAGACGCTGCTATATCCCGACTGGCCGGCCCCGGCCTCGGTGCGCGCCTGCGTCACCACGCGCCAGGGCGGTGTCAGCCTGCCGCCCTATGAAACCTTCAACCTTGGCGACCACGTTGGCGATGACCCGGCTGCGGTGGCCGAGAACCGTCGCCGCCTGAGCGAAGAATTCGCCATCCAGCCGGCCTGGCTCAAGCAGGTGCACGGCCTGATGGTGGCCGATGCCGACCCGGGCGTGGTCGCCGAGGCCGACGCCAGCTGGACCGACCGGCCAGGCATTGCCTGTGCGGTGATGACTGCCGATTGCCTGCCGGCGCTGTTCTGCGACCGTGCCGGCACCCGCGTGGCGGCGGCGCATGCCGGCTGGCGCGGGCTGGCCGGGGGTGTGCTGGAAGCCACGCTCGACCGCCTGGCATTGCCGCCTGAAGAGGTGCTGGTGTGGCTGGGGCCGGCGATCGGGCCGCAGGCTTTCGAAGTCGGCCTGGAAGTGCGCGATGCCTTTACCGCGGTGCATCCCGAAGCGGCGCGAGCGTTTGTCGATGGCGAGCGGCCGGGCAAGCTGATGGCCGACATCTATGCGCTGGCACGCATCCGCCTGGCCGCGCGTGGGGTGACTGCCGTTTATGGCGGTGGCTGGTGCACGGTCAGCGACGAGCGGTTCTTCTCCTATCGGCGCACCCCGCAGGGCGGGCGCTTCGCCTCGCTGGTCTGGCTGGACCCGCGCTAGCCTGCACGGGCCTCTTCGCGGGCACGCCCGCTCCCACAGGTAATTCACAACCGTTGAAACCTTTTGGTGTACCTGTGGGAGCGGGCATGCCCGCGAATGCCCTGGCGCCAATCCAACAGGTTGACTCTGGTCAACCCCGCTACGCTTGAATCTTCCACAATCAGCCTTATCTATAAGGTCATCTCAGGCAGGTTTCTTCATCAACAGGCGCTGTCCATCGCTCCGACCTGCCCTTTAAAGGAAGGTATCCCATGCGAATAGACCGTTTGACCAGCAAGCTCCAGCTTGCCATATCCGATGCCCAGTCCCTGGCCGTTGGCATGGACCACCCCGCCATCGAGCCCGTGCACCTGCTGCAGGCGTTGCTCGAGCAGCAGGGCGGTTCGATCAAGCCGCTGCTGATGCAGGTAGGTTTCGACATCAACAGCCTGCGCCAGGCGCTGGTGAAAGAACTCGACCATCTGCCGAAAATCCAGAACCCGACCGGCGACGTCAACATGTCGCAGGACCTGGCGCGCCTGCTCAACCAGGCCGACCGCCTGGCCCAGCAGAAAGGTGACCAGTTCATCTCCAGCGAGCTGGTGTTGCTGGCCGCCATGGACGAGAACAGCAAGCTCGGCAAGTTGCTGCTCGGCCAGGGCGTCAGCAAGAAGGCCCTGGAAAACGCCATCAACAACCTGCGCGGCGGTGCGGCTGTCAACGACGCCAACGCCGAGGAATCGCGCCAGGCGCTGGACAAATACACCGTCGACCTGACCAAGCGGGCCGAGGAAGGCAAGCTGGACCCGGTGATCGGCCGTGACGACGAAATCCGCCGTACCGTGCAGGTGCTGCAACGCCGGACCAAGAACAACCCGGTGCTGATCGGCGAGCCTGGGGTCGGCAAGACCGCCATCGCCGAAGGCCTGGCGCAGCGCATCATCAACGGGGAAGTGCCGGACGGCCTCAAGGGCAAGCGTCTGCTGGCGCTGGACATGGGCGCGCTGATCGCCGGCGCCAAGTACCGTGGCGAGTTCGAGGAGCGCCTCAAAGGCCTGCTCAATGAACTGTCCAAGCAGGAAGGCCAGATCATCCTGTTCATCGACGAACTGCACACCATGGTCGGTGCCGGCAAGGGCGAGGGCGCCATGGACGCCGGCAACATGCTCAAGCCGGCCCTGGCCCGCGGCGAGCTGCACTGTGTGGGCGCGACCACGCTCAACGAATACCGCCAGTTCATCGAGAAGGACGCGGCCCTGGAGCGGCGCTTCCAGAAGGTCTTGGTCGAGGAGCCGAGCGAGGAAGACACCATCGCCATCCTGCGTGGCCTGAAGGAGCGCTATGAAGTGCACCACAAGGTGGCCATCACCGATGGCGCCATCATCGCTGCGGCCAAGCTCAGCCACCGCTACATCACCGACCGTCAGTTGCCAGACAAGGCCATCGACTTGATCGACGAAGCGGCCAGCCGCATCCGCATGGAGATCGACTCCAAGCCGGAAGTGCTCGACCGCCTCGACCGTCGCCTGATCCAGCTCAAGGTGGAATCGCAGGCGCTGAAGAAGGAAGAAGACGAAGCCGCGAAGAAACGCCTGGAGAAGCTCACCGAGGAAATTACCCGGCTGGAGCGTGAATACGCCGACCTGGAAGAAATCTGGGCGTCGGAAAAGGCCGAAGTGCAGGGCTCGGCGCAGATCCAGCAAAAGATCGAGCAGGCCCGCCAGGAACTGGAAGCCGCCCGCCGCAAAGGCGACCTCAGCCGCATGGCCGAGCTGCAGTACGGGGTGATCCCCGACCTGGAGCGCAGCCTGCAGATGGTCGACCAGCACGGCAAGGCCGACAACCAGTTGCTGCGCAACAAGGTCACCGAGGAAGAAATTGCCGAAGTGGTGTCCAAGTGGACCGGCATCCCGGTGGCGAAGATGCTCGAAGGCGAGCGCGAGAAGCTGCTGAAGATGGAAGAGCTGCTGCACCAGCGCGTGATCGGCCAGGGCGAGGCGGTAACCGCCGTGTCCAACGCCGTGCGCCGCTCGCGTGCCGGGCTGTCCGACCCGAACCGGCCCAGTGGCTCGTTCCTGTTCCTCGGCCCGACCGGTGTGGGCAAGACCGAGCTGTGCAAGGCCCTGGCCGAGTTCCTGTTCGACACCGAAGAGGCCATGGTGCGCATCGACATGTCCGAGTTCATGGAGAAGCACTCGGTAGCGCGCCTGATCGGTGCCCCGCCAGGCTATGTCGGCTATGAAGAGGGCGGTTACCTGACCGAGGCGGTACGCCGCAAGCCTTACTCGGTGGTGCTGCTGGACGAGGTGGAAAAGGCCCACCCGGATGTGTTCAACGTGTTGCTGCAGGTGCTTGAGGACGGCCGCCTGACCGACAGCCACGGGCGCACCGTGGACTTCCGCAACACGGTGATCGTGATGACCTCCAACCTGGGCTCGGCGCAGATCCAGGAGCTGGTAGGTGACCGCGAGGCACAGCGGGCAGCGGTGATGGACGCGGTGGGTTCGCACTTCCGCCCGGAATTCATCAACCGTATCGACGAAGTGGTGGTGTTCGAGCCGTTGGGCCGCGAGCAGATTGCCGGTATTACCGAAATCCAGCTGGGCCGCCTGCGCAGCCGTCTGCAGGAGCGCGAACTGTCGCTGAGCCTGAGCCCGGAAGCTTTGGACAAGCTGATTGCCGTGGGTTACGACCCGGTGTATGGCGCGCGGCCGCTGAAGCGGGCGATCCAGCGCTGGATCGAAAACCCGTTGGCGCAGTTGATCCTGGCAGGCAAGTTCATGCCCGGTACGGCGATTACCGCCAAGGTGGAAGGCGAGGAGATCGTCTTCGCCTGATTGGTTGCTCCATGAGCCCCGCATTTGCGGGGCTTTTTCTTGCCTGTTTTCCTGTGCTGGCCTCTTCGCGGGCATGCCCGCTCCCACAGGAATTGCACAGATTTTGAGGGCTGCGCCGTCCCTGTGGGAGCGGGCTAGCCCGCGAAGAGGCCGGCGCGGCCCCAGCAAATCCGGGGTGTTTAGAATTTCCTGGATAACTTGCTGAAATTTTTGAAATTTTTGCTTGCATCTAAAATCGAGTGCCCCTAATATACGCCGCGTTGTCAGGCACTAAGCGAATCACCAGCAGCACCGGGGATCGCAAAACAACTTACAAATCAGTAAGTTGAACGAAAAAAAGTGGTTGACAAGCAAAACGAAGAATGTAGAATAGCCGGCCTCAGCAGCGACAACGCGAAAGCGGATAGCCAAAGAGATCGAAGCTAACACAAGCTTCGAAGTAGTAAAGGTTGTACCGAAGTTCAGTTCCGCGATAGCTCAGTCGGTAGAGCAAATGACTGTTAATCATTGGGTCCCTGGTTCGAGTCCAGGTCGCGGAGCCAATCTCGGGGTGTAGCGCAGTCCGGTAGCGCGCCTGCTTTGGGAGCAGGATGTCAGGAGTTCGAATCCCCTCACCCCGACCATTTTCCGGGTCGTTAGCTCAGTTGGTAGAGCAGTTGGCTTTTAACCAATTGGTCGTAGGTTCGAATCCTACACGACCCACCATGTAAAAAGGGCATCTCGAATGAGATGCCCTTTTTCTTTTGCCTCGAATTAATCCCCAAAGAATGTGCCGTCAGTACGGCCTGTCCAGGCCGACCGCAGGCATACCCCTGTGGCAGCGGGCTTGCCCGCGAACACGGGCGAAACCCGTGCCCGGCACCGCGACGCCTTCTTCGCGGGCAAGCCTTGCAGGTGGAGCCAGATGCCTGTCAGTGCAACTTCAGGCGCGGCTCGGTACCCCGGCCAATCTTGCTGCCGAGCATCATCAGTGCGGTGCGGAAGAAACCGTACAGTGCCATCTGGTGCATCCGGTACAACGACACATAGAACATGCGCGCCAACCAGCCTTCCAGTTTCACACTGCCCATCAGGTTACCCATCAGGTTGCCCACCGCCGAGAAGCGCGACAGCGACACCAGCGAACCGTAGTCCTTGTACGCGTAGGTCGGCAGCGCCTTGTTCTCCAGCCGTGCCTTCAGGCTCTGCGCCAGCATCGAGGCCTGTTGGTGCGCGGCCTGCGCCCGTGGCGGCACGTTGCGGTCGCTGCCGGGTTGCGGGCAGGCGGCGCAATCGCCGAAGGCAAAGATGTTGTCGTCGCGCGTGGTCTGCAGGGTAGGGCGCACCACCAGCTGGTTGATGCGGTTGGTCTCCAGGCCATCGATGTCCTTGAGGAAGCCCGGCGCACGGATACCCGCCGCCCAGACCTTCAGGCTGGCCTGGATCACTTCGCCATCCTTGGTTTTCAGGCCATCCTCGGTCACTTCACTGACGGCCGCGTTGGTCATCACCTTGACCCCAAGTTTTTCCAGGGTCTTGTGCACCGGCACGCTGATGCGCTCGGGCAGTGCCGGCAGCACGCGCGGGCCGGCTTCGATCAGGGTGATGTGCATGTCCTTGGGCTGGATGCGGTCCAGGCCATAGGCCGCCAGTTCGTGCGCCGCGTGGTGCAGCTCGGCCGCCAGTTCCACACCGGTGGCACCCGCGCCGACGATGGCCACGCTGATTTTTTCGCTGGCCACGTCACCGGCATGGGCGCGCAGGTAATGGTTGAGCAGTTGCTGGTGGAAACGCTCGGCCTGCTTGCGGGTGTCGAGGAACAGGCAGTGCTGCGCCGCGCCCAGGGTGCCGAAGTCGTTGGTATTGGAACCCACGGCAATCACCAGGGTGTCGTAGCCCAGGGTACGCGCAGGCAGCAGCTCGCGGCCCTCTTCGTCGAGGGTGGCGGCCAGCTGAATCTGCTTGCCCTCGCGGTCCAGGCCGCTCATGCGGCCCAGCTGGAAGTTGAAGTGGTTCCACTTGGCCTGGGCCACGTAGTTCAGTTCGTCTTCCGAGGAGTTCAGCGAGCCTGCCGCCACTTCGTGCAGCAGTGGTTTCCAGATATGCGTGAGGTTGGCGTCGACCAAGGTAATCTCGGCCTGCTTGCGCTTGCCCAGGCTTTTACCCAGGCGGGTCGCCAGTTCCAGGCCGCCGGCGCCGCCGCCGACAATCACGATGCGATGAGTCATGGGAATATCTCATAAGGTTTACGGAATTCGTGGCCCAGGGGGCCGGCCGCAAACTGCGCGAGGGGCGGGCGAGCGCGAAGCAGCTCATAGCACCAGGCCACTCAGCAGGCGGCTGATGAGACCCAACCCGATGGTCACGGCCACCACCAGCACTAGGAGCAGCCACGGCCGGAAGGGCCTGCGCTCGACTTGGTGCTGGGGGGCTCGCAGATACTCATCGACGCGACGCTGATCTTCCGGATTCAGGCGGCTGGTCATGGTGGGGCCTCGTCAGGTAGACGTTTGTGACTGCGCAAACGCTACAGCGTTCACGCAGGCGCTTGAAACAAATGATAATGCCTTCTATCTCTGCCGCCGAGTGTACGCCATCGCAAACACTCGCTGCACTGGATCAAAGACTGATGCCCACGTCGAACACGATGCTGCGGCCCAGGTTGCCGCGCAGGAAGTCCGGTGCATCCGGGTGGGCGAACAGCACCCGGGCGAAGGTCGGCCCGACCAGCGACAGCGAACGCCAGCCCTGGCGCAGGTATTCGGTGGGTGGCGGGAAGTGGGTGTTGAGGTCGAGCACCTCGCGCTTGAGGCTGGCGAAGGCGATGATATCCAGCTCGTTCAGCTCCAGCCCGCGTTCGCGGTAATTGTGCGCCTTCTTGCGCAAGGTCGGCGCCAGGCGCCCCAGCAGCTCGGTAGCACTGATGCGCCGCGGGCGCGCTTCGCGGCGTACCAGCTGCGCCAGGGAAAACGCACTGCGCCGGCGTTGCAGCTCTTCGCGCCATTCATCGTTCAACCGGCGGCCTTCGTCGAGCACGAAAAACACCTCGAAGGCGGCATCGCGGAACAGCACGTCTGGCGGTTCCTGCCCGGCCGGGGTGAAGTCCTCGCTGCGGTAGGGGATGTTCAGCCCTTGCAACAGGCGTTGGCACACCCAACGCTCCCGCTCCCACTTGCGGGCGTTGGACAGAAAGGCATTGGCTTGTTCGGCCTGGATGGTAAGCAGGCGCAGGTAATCTGAGTCATCCATGGGGCAAGCTTAGACCCTAATCGATGACGGTAAGATGCTGTTTGTGCGGAAAAATCAGTGCAGCGCCGGCCACTGCTGCACCAGCCCCAGCAAATGCACCAGGCCAAAGCCCAGGCACACCAGCGAACTGACCACGATAAACCGCCGCGAGCGCCCGGTGCCGGCCAG
The DNA here is from genome assembly GCF_052041995.1 of Pseudomonas sp. SMV7. Lineage (NCBI taxonomy): Bacteria > Pseudomonadati > Pseudomonadota > Gammaproteobacteria > Pseudomonadales > Pseudomonadaceae > Pseudomonas > Pseudomonas sp. SMV7. The sequence goes on from NZ_JBKGGT010000017.1 coordinate 24,709, forward strand.
CAGCATCGGCCCCAGCAAGCCGCGCGCCAGGAACACCAGGGTGATCAGGCAGATGGCCGGCAACAGCAAGGGCAGCCGCGCGATTGCCCCGGCAGCCGAAAGTGCATAGGCCGACCAGGCCAGCAATACGCAGGCGATGGCGGCAGTGATCAGGCCTGGGTACCAGCGGCCTCTTTCGGCGGCCACTGCCATGCGTTCGCCAGCGCCGAACAACCGGTACCAGCGTGGCCCGACGGCGATGATGGCCAGGTGAAGCACGCCGATAGTGGCGTCGAGCGCTGCTGCCAGCAGCAGGGCGAGGTTGGTTCCTTCCGGCATGAGCAATGCGTCCTGCATCGAATGAGTCCGCCAGCCTAGCGCAGCCGAATGAAACCGAGAATAGGTGTAGACTCGCCATTATCCACAGGGCGGCAAGGGGCATTGTTCAGGTGATCAGCGCGCAGGTGTTGTCCGGAACCACCCTTACCCTCGGCTGGCTCGGTTACCTGCCGTTGCTGGCCTGGGCGGCCAGCCAGGTGCGCTGGGTGGAACTGCTCAGCGACCGGCGCCGCCAGCACCTGCTGTTCGGCACGGTGTTCTGCCTGTTTGCCCTGTGGCTGGTAAGGCGTGATTTCGATACTGGGGTGTCCTACCACTTCATCGGCATGACCGCGGTGACGCTGTTGCTGGACTGGCCGCTGGCGGTGCTGGGCGGTTGCATGGCGCAGGTCGGCTTGCTGGTGCTGGGGCGCCAGGACCTGGCGGCGCTGGGGATCAATGGCTTGTTGCTGGTTGGCTTGCCGGTGCTGATTGCCGAGGCATGCGCGATAGCGGTCGAGCGTGCCCAGCCGCGCAACCTGTTCGTGTACATCTTCTGTTCCGGGTTCTTCCCCGCAGCACTGACCGTACTGGCCTGCCTGTCGGCCGGGCTTGGCCTGTTGTGGCTGAACGGGCGCTTCGCCATGCCGGAGTGGCTCAGCGACTTTGTCGGCTACCTGTGGCTGATGATGTTCCCGGAAGCGTTCATCAACGGCACGGTGATCAGTGCACTGGTGGTGTTCTGCCCGGAGTGGCTGGAAACCTTCAACCGCACGCGCTATCTGCAGGCGCCGTGGAAGGAGGATGAGCGATAGCTGCGTAATCACATGCTTCCGGACGATCGTTGCCATGAAGCCACGGAGGGGGGCCGCTTTGCGGCCCATCGCGACACAAGGCCGCTCCTGCAGTGGCGTACGGTGGACTCAGTGGCGTGGCTCCAGGTCCCCCGAATACAGCTCATCCTCGGCCTCATCCGAACCCGGGATCTTGTGTTCCTCCGCCGCCCAGGCACCCAGGTCGATCAGTTTGCAACGGTCCGAGCAAAACGGCCGGAACGGGCTTTTCTCGTTCCATTCCACAGGTGCGCCACAGGTCGGGCAATCGACGGTCAATGGCTGGCTCATGGCTGGCCTCCTCGTAAAGTCAGGTAAAAGTGGTGCAGGCGGTCAATCTGTTCATGCAACGCGGCGAGGTCGCCGTCATTGACCACCACATCGTCGGCATGGCGCAGGCGCTCCTCACGCGCCAACTGGGCTTTGAGTATGGCCTGCACCTGCTCGCTACTGGTGTTGTCCCGCGCCAGGGTCCGCGCCACTTGCAGCGCTTGCGGCGCATCGATCACCAGCACCCGCTGGGTTTTCTGGTATTGCCCCGACTCGATCAACAGCGGCGAGACATACACCGCATACGGCGACTCGGCCTTGGCCAGGTAAGTGAAGATTTCCTGGCCGATCAGCGGGTGCAGCAATTGTTCCAGCCATTTGCGTTGCGCCGGGTCGGCGAAGATCAGCTGGCGCAGGGCCGTGCGGTCGAGCTGGCCGTCCGCTTGCAGCACGCCAGGGCCGAAGCGCTCGACGATGCTGGCCAGCGCCGGGCGGCCAGGTTCGACCACCCAGCGTGCCGCCTGGTCGGCATCGACCAGGTGCACGCCAAGCTCGACGAAGCGCTCGGCAGCAGCACTTTTGCCGCTGCCGATGCCGCCGGTCAGGCCGAGAATCCAGGGGGTAAAGGCCGCAGTGGTCATCAGAATCCAAGCAGTTGCAGGTATGAGGCGTATATTTCATCACCCCAGAGCACAGCAATCCACCCCGCAATCGCCAGATAGGGCCCAAACGGCATTGCCGTGCCCAAGGCATGCCGGCGCAGGCGCAGCAGGCACAGCCCCACCAGCGCCCCGACCAGCGACGACAGCAGCAACGTCAACGGCAATACCTGCCAGCCCCCCCAGGCCCCGATCAACGCCATCAACTTGAAGTCGCCATAGCCCATGCCTTCCTTGCCGGTGGCCAGCTTGAACAGCCAGTACACCGTCCACAGGCTGAGGTAGCCGATCACCGCCCCCCACAGCGCACTGGCCAGGGGCACATAGAGGCCGAAGGCGTTGACGATCAGCCCCAGCCACAGCATCGGCAGCACCAGCACATCCGGCAACAGTTGGTGCCTGGCATCGATCAGGCTCAGGGCCAGCAGGCACCAGGTCAATGGCAGCGCCAGCACGGTCTCGAGCGAAACACCAAAGTGCCAGGCCACCACCAGCGAAAGCAGCGCGCTGGCTACTTCCACCAGCGGATAGCGCGGGCTGATGCGGGCCTTGCAGGCTGAACAGCGCCCGCGCAGGGCCAGGTAGCTGATGAGCGGAATGTTCTGCCACGCGCGGATTCGATGGCCGCAATGCGGGCAATGCGAGGCTGGCAGCCACAGGTCGAAGCGCTCGTGCGCCGTTGTCGGCAGCCCCAACACTTCCTGCGCCTCTCGCTGCCATTGCTGCTCCAGCATGATCGGCAGGCGGTACACCAGCACATTGAGGAAACTGCCCACCAGCAGGCCGAGCAGCGTGGCCAAGGTGAGGAAGTACGCCGGCTGCTCTGCCAGCAAAGTCCATGATGTCATGTTCAGATCAAGCTACCCAACTGGAAGATCGGCAGGTACATCGCCACCACCAGGCCGCCAACCAGCACGCCCAGGATCAGCACGATGGCCGGCTCCAGCAGGCTGGTCAACTGGTCCAGCGCCTGGCTGACCTGTTCCTCGTAATGGCTGGCGGCTTTCTCCAGCATCTGGTCCAGCGTACCGCTGGTTTCACCGATGGCCGTCAGCTGCACCAGCAACGCCGGGAACAGCGGCTCGGCGGCCATCGCCTGGTTCAGCCCCTGCCCATTGGCCATGCCCTGGCGCAGCCGCAATACCGCCTGTTCGTGCAAGTCGCCACCACTCACCCGCGCCACCGTGCCCAACGCATCCAGCAACGGCACCCCGGCGGCATAGGCCGTTGCCAGGCTACGCGCAAAGCGCGCCAGCGCCGCCTGCGCCAGCAACCTGCCGAACACCGGCAAGCCCAGCACTTGCCGGGATAGCCACAGGCGCGTCGGTGTGTGCTGCCGGTAAAGCCGGCGCATGGTGAAAGCGAACGCAGTGCCCAGCAGCACCAACAGCGGCGCAAACCGGCTCAGCATCGCGGACAAATCGATGACCCATTGGGTGTACGCGGGCAGCGCTGCGCCCATGCCTGAAAACAGGTTCTCGAATTCGGGTATCACTTCGAGCAGCAGAATCGCCGATACCCCCAACCCGGTCAGCAACAGCAATAGCGGGTAGATCATCGCCTTGCGCACTTTCCGGTGCAGCGTGTGGCGTTGTTCCAGCGTGCTCGCCAGCTGTTCCAGCTGGCGGTCCAGCGTGCCGGATTGCTCACCCACCCGCACCAGGTTGCAGTACAGCGCATCGAACCAGCCTGGGTGGCGCTGCAACGCGTCCGCCAGCCCCAGGCCCGAGGCGACATCCTGTTTCAATTTGCCCAGCAACGCTGCCTGCCCCGCATCGCAGCCACTGCGCCCCATCACGTCGAACGCCTGCAGCAGCGGTACCCCGGCCTTGAGCAAGGTCGCCAGCTGGCGGCTGAAACCCGCCGGGTCGGCTTTTGCCTGGCGTTTCGGCAAGCTGAAGGTCAGCCCGCCAGCGGGCCGCAAACCTGCCACTTTGATGCCCTGACGAATCAGCCCGGCGCGCACGTGTGCCGGGCTGCGCCCGGGCGTCTGGCCGCTGACCGGCTGGCCGTTGGCGTCGGTGCCGTGCCAGGTGTAGAGAGGAGTCGATGGGTTCATGCCAAGGTCCTTTTTTCCTGCCCGTGCGACAAGCTTGGAAACAGCTTGCCGCGTCCATGCCAGGGCGCGCGTCCATGATGCTCACTAGAGTAGTTCAGCGAAGATGACGCCCAAGCGGGCAGGGGTGACAAAAGGTGTCTGTTCAGGCCTACTGCGCCGCTGCCGGTTGGGGCGAGACAGACCTCAACGCGTACGCGTATCAAAAAGGAAACCGTTCATGAAAGGGCAACGCGGTATCACCCTGATCGAACTGATGATCGTTGTCGCGATCATCGGCATTCTGGCGACCATCGCCTTACCGATGTACACCAACCACCAGTCCCGCTCCAAGGCTGCGGCCGGGTTGCTGGAGATCAGCGCGCTGAAGACGGCGATGGACCTGCGCCTGAACGACGGCAAGGACGTGGCGGCGGTGGCCGAGCTGGGTGGGCAGCCGGCTACGGCGCATTGTGCGATCACGGCCAGCGGCAAGGCGGCGGACGGCACCGGGAGCATCGTTTGTACCCTGGTGGACGCGCCGGCTACCGTGCTCGGCAAGGCCATTACCCTGACACGCGCGGCGGCTGGCTGGGCGTGTACGACCGACATTGAAGAAGACCTGGCACCGAAGGGGTGCAAGGCGCCTTGAGGGTGGGGTAATAAGGTAGGCGAAACAGGGGTTTGCGTAACGGGTGCGAGCAGTGGTACGTTGCGCTACACGCCGGTGTAGCTCAGTCGGTAGAGCAGCGCACTCGTAACGCGAAGGTCGCAGGTTCGATTCCTGTCTCCGGCACCAATTCAGGTCCCAGCGAAGGCTACCAAAGTCTCTGGACCCCCCGTAAAACCCGCCTTCTGGCGGGTTTTTTCGTTATGGCGTTCCGTCGGAATCCGACAGCTACCAGCCGATTTAGGGGTGACGTTTGGGATAAAGTCGATTCGATGAAGTGGTTTACCCTTATGGCTCGTACTGCTGCTCCCCTGACCGACACCGCATGCCGCTCAGCCAAACCAACTGACCGCCCCTACAAGCTTTTTCGACGGCGACGGTCTTTATCTCCTCGTTTACCCCAATGGCCGCAAAGGCTTGCGCTTCCGGTATGTGAAGCCGGATGGGCGAGAGGGGCTGACCTCGTTTGGCAACTATCTGTACTACGGGAAGTCCACCAAAGGCGTACTCGACAGCTTTATCGCGCCCTCAGCGGTGACCAGCAGCTGCTCCTCCAGCTTGACGCCTTCTGCCCCCCCTTGCTCCCCAATGTAGCTCTCGACTGAAATGACCATGTTCTCCTGAAACACCCCGTCATAACCCCACTCCTCGAAATCCACGGCATAAGCCACACTGGGGTACTCGTCGGCTAGCCCACAGCCATGCACCATCATCATGTAGCGGTTGTGCTCGTACTGCTTGGGCACTGGCCAGCAACGTTCAGCGAACTCGCGGAAGGTCAGGCCTGGCCGGATTAGGTCGATGTTATGGCATAGCTGGTCGGACGCCGTCTGCAGCAGGTCGCGCTGGTACGCGGTAGGTGCCTTGCCCGGGCAAATGAAGCTGCGCGAGATGTCCGACAGGTAACCGCCCGGCCCGATCATGTCGGTGTCAAAGCCGACGATCTCGCCCGCCTGGATCACCTTGTCGGTGGCGTCCTGGAACCACGGGTTGGTCCGCTGCCCCGAAGTCAGCAGGCGCGCCTCGGCCCACTCGCCGCCATGGGCCACGTTGGTCGAATGCATGATGCTCCACAGCTGGTTTTCGCTGATGCCCGGCACCAGGTTCTGGCGCATGCGCGCCACGCCCAGGTCGCACACCGCCATGGACACGCGATGGCTGGCGATTTCCTCGGCGGACTTGATCAGCCGCGCCTGCTCCATCAACGGCTGGGCGTCGAACAGCGAGATGCCTTGGGCCTTGAGCCGGTCGGCGCCCCACGGGTCGCAGCGGTCGACCGCCAGGCGGGTGTTGCCACCGCCATGTGTCTTGATCAGGTCGGCCATCTCCCGCGCCCACAGCTCAGCCTTTTCATCGACCCGGGGGCCGGCCAGGAAGTAGATCCACGGCGTGGTCGGGCGAATCTCGTCGATGGTCTCGACATGCTCGCTGTTGTGCTTGCTGCTGGTGAAGTCGAACAGCACCACCGGCCCGTCGGTGGCGATGTACACGTAGCGGCTGGGGGCATGCATCACCCATACGCCCAGGCTCAGCGTATCGGTGGCGTAGCGGATGTTCAGCGGGTCGGCCAGGAGGATGCCGGCGTAGTCGTGCTGGCGCAGCTGCTCGCGGATGCGGGCCAGGCGGTAGGCTCGCAGGGCCTTGCGGTCGATGACTGCATAGGCGTCGATGATGCTCTTATCCACCGGCACCAGTGGGTGTGCTCGCACGGCCTCGTCGGCCCTGTAGTTCAGATGGACCTCATCATCCAGCCGGAATTTCTGTGTCGGTACTTTCGCACTCGCCATGACGCTTCCTCAAATGGCTTGTTGTTATGAACGAAGACAAACATCGCTACAGCGGTAACGACCCTCAGACCAGCACGGCCTTGACCTCCAGATACGCCTCGAAGCCGAACTCGCCGCACTCGCGCCCGTTGCCGGACTGCTTGTAGCCGCCGAACGGCGCACTGGCGACCCAGGCCGGCTGGTTGATCTGCACCTGTCCCACACGCAACTCGCCGGCCATGCGCAACAGCGCCTTGCGGTCACTGCCTTGCAGGTAGGCAGCCAGGCCATAGGGCGTGTCGTTGGCCATGGCCAACGCCTGCTCTGGCGTCTGGTAAGGAATCAGGCACACCACCGGGGCGAAGATTTCTTCGCGGGCGATGCGCATGTGCTCGGTAACGTTGGCCAGCACCGTGGGCTTGATGAAAAACCCTTGATCGACGCCATCAGGCAGGCCCAGCCCGCCACTGACCAGTGTCGCGCCGTCGGCCAGCGCTTCAGCGATCAACGCCAGGGCGCGGTCATGCTGGGCCTTGTTCATCACCGGGCCGAGGGTGGTGCGCGCATCGAACACATCGCCGACCACTACGCTCTGCGCCGCCTCGCGGGCAATGGCCATGGCCTGGTCGTGCAACTGCGCCGGCACCAGCATGCGCCCAGGCGCCGTGCAGGACTGCCCGGCATTGCGGTAGGCGGCGTGCACGCCACTGGCCACGGCGGTCGCCAGATCCACATCCGCCAGCAGGATATTGGCCGAGTTGCCGCCCAGCTCCTGGTGCACGCGCTTGACTGTCGGCGCCGCCAGTTGCGCGACGCTGACCCCGGCCCAGGTCGAACCGGTGAACGACACCATGTCGATGTCAGGGTGGCTGGACAGCGCCTGGCCAACACCGGCACCGTCGCCATTGACCAGATTGAACACCCCGGCGGGCAATTCGGCCTGGTGCAACAGCTCGGCCAGCAGCATCGTGCTCAGTGGTGCGTATTCGCTGGGTTTGAGGACCACAGTGCAGCCGGTGGCCAGTGCCGGGATGAGCTTGGTGATGACCTGCAACACTGGGAAGTTCCACGGCGTGATCAGGCCGCACACGCCCACCGGCTCGAAATGCAGCTGCACGCCATCGGACTCGCGCTCGAAGGCAAAGCCCTCGAGGATTTCGATGCCGTTGCGGATATGCGCGAGCGAGCCGGCCACCTGGGCCTGGCGCGAGAAGCTGATCGGTGTGCCCATCTCCAGGGTCATGCGCTGGGCAAGCGCCTCTTGGTGTTCGATGCACAGGGCCTCGAAGCGCTTGAGCACGGCCAGGCGCTGTTCGCGCGTGGTGTGCGACCAGGGCCCGAAGGCACGCCGGGCGGCGGCGACTGCCGCGTCCACGTCCTCAGCGTTGCCCAGGGCGATGCTGCCCACCGCCTTGAGGGTGGCCGGATTGATCACCGGGCGCCGGGTCCGACCGTTGGCTTCGACGAAACGGCCATCGATGTAGAAGTGATCGAGGTAATTCAATGTCTGGCTCCTGGTTACGCTTGGTGAATGTTGAGCCCTGTGCGGGCGGCCGCTGCAGGTGGTTGTGCCTGGGGTTTGCCGGGCTGGCCCGGGAGGATCGCCCTGATCACGTCACGCAGGTGCAGCACTCCCGCCAGGTGCCCTTCGCGCATCACCGCAAAGGCGCGGTCCGGGTCGCCTCCGGCCTGGGTCAGGGCATGCTCAAGCGTCTGTGCCGCGTCGATACGTTCAAGGCGCCGCAGCTCCTCGACCGAGGCCGGCTGCGCCAGGCTTTCAACGCGCAACAGGCGGGCGCGGTTGATGTCGTTGACGAAGCGCTCGACGTACTCGTTGGCCGGGTGCAGCACGATGCTCTGTGGGTCCCCCTGCTGCACCACCTCACCGTCCTTGAGCATCACGATGTGGTCGGCGATGCGCAGCGCTTCGTCGAGATCGTGGGTAATGAACACGATGGTCTTGAACAGCTCGCGCTGCAGTTCCAGCAGCAGGTCCTGCATGTCCTTGCGGGTCAGCGGGTCCAGCGCCGAGAACGCTTCGTCCATCAACAGCACGTCGGCATCGGAAGACAGCGCGCGGGCGATGCCCACCCGTTGCTGCATGCCGCCGGACAGCTGATGCGGGTAGCGGTCCTCGAAGCCTGCCAGGCCCAGCCGCGCCAGCCAGCGACGGGCATCGGCCTCCACCTGCGCAGCCGGCTCGCCGCGCACGCGCTTGGCCAGGCCGACATTCTGCAGCACCGTCTGGTGCGGCATCAGCGCAAAGTTCTGGAACACCATGGAAATGCTCGACCGGCGCACTTCGCGCAGCTCATTCGCCGACAGCGCCGTGAGGTCGACACCATCGAGCAGGATTTCCCCCGCGGTCGGCGCGATCAGGCCGTTGAGGTGGCGGATCAGCGTGGACTTACCAGAGCCGGACAGGCCCATGATCACCGTGATTTGCCCGGCACGCATGTCGACGTTGATATCGCGCAGCCCGCAAACATGGGCGTGTTTTTGCAGCAGCTCGGTCTTGCTCATGCCGGCGCGCACCCGCTCGACCATCTTCTCCGGTGCGCTGCCGAAAATCTTGTAGCAGCCGCGAACCGCCATCTTGACTGCCTGGTTCATGGGTTGTACCCCTTGGTCTGTGCGCTTAGCCGGGCCATGGAGGCCTTGGTCACGCGGTCGAAGGCGATCGCAAGCAGGACGATGGCAAGGCCAGCCACCAGTCCGACGCCCAACTCGAGGTTGTTGATCCCGCGCAGCACCAGCACGCCCAGCCCAGGGGCCGACACCAGCGAGGCGATCACCACCATCGACAGGGCCATCATGATGGTCTGGTTGACCCCGGCCATGATGCTCGGCAGCGCCAGGGGCAGCTCGACGCTGGTCAGGCGCTGCCAGTTGCTCATGCCGAACGATTCGGCAGCCTCGCCGACGCTGCCATCGACCTGGCGAATGCCCAGGTCGGTCAGGCGCACCACCGGGACGATGGCGTAGAGGATGATGGCGATCCCGTACAGCTTCGGTTCGGTGACGCTGAACAGGAAGATCAGCGGAATCAGGTAAACGAACGACGGCAAGGTCTGCAGCATGTCCAGCACCGGCAAGGCGGCGCTCTTGAAGCGCTCGCTGCGGGACATGAGGATGCCGATGGGCAGCCCGGCGAGGATGCAGATCAAGGTGCAGGTGAACACGATGGCCATCGTCTGCAGGGCGTAATGCAGGTGATCGACCAGTCCCAGGGCCAGCAGGATCGAACCTGCCAGTGCGGTGATGCGCAGCGACCGCGACAACCCCCAGGTCAGCGCCAGCAGCGCCAGGATCATCAGCCACCAGGGCACCAGGTCGACTAGCTTCAGCGACAGCTCCAGCAGCCAGGACAACGGCTGGGTCAGGGGGTCGAGGACTACTTTCAAGCCGTCACGCACGTACAGGAAGCCATGCTCGATGGCCGAGGTCATGTCGCGTGTACGGGGGATGGCCGGACAGGTACTATTCAGCGCGTCCAGCGACGGAAATGGCAGGCTGGCCTCCCCCGCGCCCGCCTGGTTGGCCTTGGCCTTGGCCAGCAGTTGCGCCAGCGTCACCGGCCCGCCCTGCGTGCCTGCGGTGCACCAATCCTGCAAGCCCAGGCTCTCGAATACGGCGTTGTATCCACTCATGGCAATGTCCTCGGCGAAGGCCCCCGCACAGGCGTGGGCGCTTCGCCACGCAGCGGGTTACTGAATGATGGCGTCCAGCTTGCTTCCGGCCTCGTCGGAGACCCAGGTGTGCCAGATATCCTTGTGCTGGGTCAGGAAGTACGCCGCCGTCTCGTCCGCAGTGGCCTTGTTGCTTTCCTGCCAGGCCAGCAGCTCGCTCATTTGCGTATTGGTGAAGCTGAGCCTGCTCATCAGCGCGACGATCTCCGGATGGCCGTCGTGGAAGGCCCTGGACATGGTGGTCAGCACGGTCGCCGTCGGCCAGCTGGTCTTGCCCGGCGTGGGGCAATCGATGCGTGCATTGCACTTGGCCTTGTCGGCATCGACCGGGCCCATGTCGACGCTGACCATCGGGTACTTGCCCAGCAGGCCGGTCGGCGCCCAGTAGTAGCCGAACCACGGCTTCCTGCTCTCGTAGGCCGACGCCAGTGACGCGGCCAGGGTCTCGCCCGAGCCGTGGTTGAACACCTTGATGCCGTGCTGCTCCAGCTCGAAGGCCTTGATCAGGTTGTCACTGGACACGCGTCCGCCCCAGCCGCTGGGGCCGTTGTTGAACTGGCCGCCGATCCATTCCGGGTGGGCCATGAGCCCAGCCAGCGTTGCCGCCTCGGGATGTTGCTCGACCAGGTACTTCGGTACCCACCAGCCATCCTGGCCGCCATCGGACAGCACATTGCCGACCTTGACCAGCTTGCCCTGCTTTTCCAAGGTGAAGTACACGTCCGCCACCGCCGGCCAAATCTCGGTGAGGATGTCCGGCTTGCCGGTTTCGGCCAGCGAGGTCAGGGCCGGAACCGTGGAGGTCGGCACCTTCTGTACCTGGCAGCCATAGCCCTGCTCCAGCAGGAAGCTGGAGACTGCGGTGACCACGGCGCCAGACGCCCAGTTCATCTCGGTGATGGTGACCTGCCCGCACTCTGCCTGAGCAGAGGCGTTCATCGATATCAGTGCTGCGGCAACAGCGCCAGCAAGGGACACACGCAATCTCATGAGGTTATTCCTTCTTATGACAACGGGTCAGTGAGTCGAATCGGCAGCGAAAAGCGCGTAATGCCAGGATCACCTCCCGGTCCTTCAGCGGTCATTGCGGCGCCTTGCGGCAACCTCGACTCTTGTTGTAATGCACACGCAAGTGTGGGCAAACGTCCGGTACCGCTACTTTGCAGGCGCGACCTCGGCACGCTTGGCCGGCGCCTTGTGCACAGCCCGTGACGCACCCAGGCCGCGCTGGGCATGGGTGGCGAGGATCATCTCGGCACCTTTCTCGCCGATGGCCAGGCTGATCGCGTTGAGGTTGCCGCTGGGGATCTGCGGAATGATCGACGAATCCACCACCCGCAGGCGCTGCACACCGATCACCTGCAACTGTGGCGTCACCACTGCGGCGGCGTCCACGCCCATCTTGCAGGTGCCGCAGGGGTGGTAACTCTGGCTGGCATTCTCCTTGAGGTAGGCGTGCCACTCGTCATCGCTCTGCACGTCCTTGCCGGGTTTGCATTCGCCGAGCACATAAGGGGCGAACGCCTTCGACTGCAACGCCCGGCGTGCCATACGCCCGCCACGGATGAGGGTTTCGACGTCGTAAGGATCGCTGAGCATGTTGAATTGGATGCGCGGCGGCGCCAGGGGGTCGGCCGAGCGCAACTCCAGATAGCCACGGCTGCGCGACTGGTTGACGTTCGGTTGCAGGTTGATCGAGGCCTCGTCGAGCAGGCTGATGCCTTGTGGGGTGTAGGCCGACGAGAAGGCGCCGAAGTGGTACTGGATGTCCGGGTACTGCAGCTCGGGCAGGGTGCGCACCAGGCCGACGCCGCAATAGGTGAAGGTAGCCTGCCCGGTACGGGTCAGCAGAAACTGCAGGCCATGCTTGAGCATCCCCGGCAGGTTGAATTCCTGGTTGGCGGTACGCACGTTGACGAACGCTTTGACCTGGCAGCTAGGGTGTTCCTGGAGGTTTCGCCCCACGCCGGGGCTGTCCTTGACCACCGGGATACCCATGGCCTGCAGGTGCGCAGCCGGGCCGATGCCCGATAGCATCAGCAGTTTCGGCGAGTTGATTGCGCTGGCGCTGAGGATCACCTCACCGTGGCAGCGCTCGCTGCGGGTGACGCCGCGATGGTCGAATTCCACGCCCGAGGCGGTGTCGCCTTCGAACAGTACGCGGCGCACCAGTGCCCCGGTCAGGATGGTCAGATTGCGGCGCTTCCTGATCGGGTCCAGGTAGCCCTTGGCGGCGCTGAAGCGCAGCCCACGATGTTGGGTGGAGTGGAAGATCGCCGCCCCTTCGGTGTCCTCGGCATTATAGGAAGGGTTGCGCGGGATGCCGATCTCCTCCATGGCATCGAGGTACACCTGGGCTAGTTTCGGCACACCGCGGATCTCGGTGATGACGATGGCGCCATCCTTGCCATAAGTGTCGGAAACACCATCACGGTTGCTTTCGACCTTGCGAAAGTAAGGCAGCAGTTCGTCATACGACCAGCCGGCGTTGCCCAGTTCGGCCCAATGGTCGTAGTCACCGCGGTTGCCACGCACGTACCAGGTGGCATTGATCGAGCTCGAACCGCCCAGCAAGCGGCCACGCGGCACAATCTCGGCGCGGTTGTTGCGGGTTGGGTCGGGCTCGGCCTGGAACATCCAGTCGGTCTTCGGGTTGCTCATGGCTTTCATAGCCAGGGCCGGGATCTGGATCACCGGGTGCTTGTCGCTGCCACCGGCCTCCAGCAGCAATACCTTGTGCCGCGGGTTGGCGCTCAACCGGTTGGCCAGCACGCAGCCTGCCGATCCCGCGCCGATGATGATGAAATCCCAACTCATGCTCCGACCTCTCTTGTTATACGGCCATCTTGCGCAAGGCTTGCCTGTTGTCAGGCCATCCGATCATGCATGGGCCACGCCAGCTACTGCCTGGCGTCCAAGCAAGCGGTCCAGGGTCGCCAGGGTGATCTTCAGATCATGGGCCGAAGTGCCGGCCAGCTGGGCCTTCTGGAAGGCGTGCCAGCGGTCGCGGATAGCGATGCGTGAACGCTCGCCCAGCGCTGTCAGGCGCAAGCCGCCGTCGTTGTCGCGCAGCAGCATGGCCTTGCGCTGCAACTCGGCCAGGGCATCCTCGACATCGCGCTGGCCCAGGTAGGTTTCCCTGGCCAGGGCCTCGATGCCGATCCCAGGGCGGGCGTACAAGGAGGCCAGAACTCGCGCTACAGCGACACTCACGCCCTCGGCCCGGCGATGCTCTTCGAAGGCTTCTGACAGCGCATGGTGGGCATCGAAGATCGACGACAGCAGGTTGTGCTCGGGGCGTGGCAGGCTTCCCGCCGACTCGGGCTCCCCGGACAGGTCCGGGTGCACGTCGGCGATGCTGTACTGGCCCTGGCTGAACAGCAGCGGCGTGCCGGCATAACGGGCGATGCGGGTGACGCGCCCGACCAGTACCAGGTGGTCGCCGCCCTCGAAGGTCTGTTCCAGGGTGCATTCCAGGTGCGCGATGCAACCGGCCAGCAACGGCGAGCCGTGCATGCCGGGCTGCCATTGCGCAGCGCTGAAGCGGTCTTCCTGCTTGCTGGAAAACAGCTGCGACAGGTGCATCTGGTCGGCGCACAGCACGTTGATCGCGAAGCTCTGGCACTGGCTGAAGAATTCGAAGCTGCGCGAGCTGCGGGCGATCGACCAGAGCACCAGCGCGGGCTCCAGCGACAAGGAAGCGAACGAGTTGATGGTCATGCCATTGAGCACCTGGCCGCTGCTGGCGGTCACCACCGCGACACCGGTTGCGTATTGCCCCAGGCAGCGGCGGAACAGGCGCGGGTCGGCGGCCGGGTCACCCTCTTCCAGCGCGACGTGGGTAGCGACGAGTTGAGTCTGGATCTGCGACATGATGACGTCTCTCCGGTAGGGTCAGGCGAAGCGGCTTTTCGGCACGGGCAGGCCAAGGTTCTCACGCAGCGTTTCGCCCTCGTATTCCTCGCGAAAGCGGCCACGGCGGCGAAGTTCGGGTAATACGTGTTCGACGAAGTCGTCGATGCCATGGGGCAGGTGCGTGGGGGCGATGTTGAAGCCGTCGGCGGCCTCTTCGTCGATCCAGGCTTCCATCTGATCGGCCACGTCCTGGCCGGTGCCGACGATGGTCAGGTGCTCCTGGGCCATGCCGATGCGCTTGTACAGCTGGCGAATGCTCAGGCCCTCGCGCTGTGCGGTCTCGTAGTACATCTGCGCGCTGCTGCGCAGCCCCACGTTTTCCAGGTTCGGTTCCGGTACCGGGCCGTCCAGGTCCATGGCCGACAGGTCGCCGAACGAGCGCTTGAGCATCGCCAGCCCCACCAGCGGGTTGATCATTTCCTGCAGCTGCTCGTACTTCTCCTGGGCGTGGGTACGGCTGGAGCCGACGATGGGGGTCAGGCCGACCATCATCAGCAAGTCTTCGCGGCGCCGCCCGAAGCCGGCCAGGCGGTCCTTGACCGAGGCGTAGTATTGCTGGGCCGAGCCGATGTGCTGCTTGGCGGCGAAGACGATGTCGCAATGCTGCGCGGCAATCTGCTGACCGACTTCGGACGTGCCGGCCTGTACCAGGATCGGCCGGCCCTGGGGCGAGCGCTTGACCGACAGCGGGCCGCGCACCGAGAAGTGTTTGCCGACGTGGTTGAGCACATGCAGCTTGCTCTCGTCATAGAACACGCTGCTTTGCTTGTCATGGACGAAGGCATCCTGGTCCCAGCTGTCCCACAGGCCGGTGACCACCTCGACGAATTCCTCGGCGCGCTCATAACGGGTGTCGTAGTCCAGGTGCTTGGCGCGGTTGAAGTTCCATGCTTCCTGTTCCGACCACGAGGTCACCACGTTCCAGCCGGCGCGCCCGGCGCTGATCATGTCGAGCGAACCGTACTTGCGGGCGATATGGTAAGGCTCGTTGTAGGTGGTCGAGGCAGTGGCGACCAGGCCGATACGCTGGGTGCAGGCGGCGATGGCCGAGAGCAGGGTCAGCGGTTCGAGTTCGGCGTTGTGGCTGGAGCGGCACAGCGAACCGGCCGGCACATCATCGGCGCGGATGCCGATGCCATCGGCAAGAAACAGCAGGTCGAACTTGTTGCGCTCGGCGGTACGGGCCACTTCCAGGAACGACTGGAAGTCCGACGCCGCGTCGACCTTGAGCTCCGGGTGGCGCCAGGCCCCCACGTGATAACCCATGTAACGCATGGAAAGGCCGAGTTTGATCTGTTTCTTGCTCATCCGGTGTGCCCCTGCTGGTCTGTTGCAAAATCCAGGCTGAACGGGCCCGCGCAAGGCCACGGATGGCTCGCGGGGAAGGTTCGGTTGGCTGGACATTCATTGGGTTACTTCACCCCGGCGCGAATGGCCGGGTGGCTGCGTTTTCAGGTCAAGGGCCGGCGTTGTTCTTTTCCTGATGCGGCATTTCCTGTGAAGGCAGGCTCATCCTGCCGGGATCGTTCAGGCCTGTAAACGTAGGATTTTCAGTGCCGTTTAAGTAAGAAAAACTTAACCAAAAAGACGTAATGCACCCTTACGGCGCATACCCGGCTTCGCCGCTTCAGTGGGGTTCGCCGAAGGTCTGCCTGATCCACTCGCCGACCTGCGCCGCGGCCATGGTTTCTCGCGCCCGAGCAGGCTTTACCAGGTGAAAGCCGTGACATGGCACCGGGTCGGTGCGCAGTGGCTGCACCAGTAGGCGGTTGGACAGGAAGCGCTCCATCAGCGGCGGGCCGATAAGGCCGAAGCCCTGCCCATCCAGCACGGCCTGCACCAGATTGGTGTAGGTATCGACGGTAATGCTGGCTTTCGGCTTGGTCATCGCGACATGTTTGGAGGCGAACCAGGTCGACCAGCGCGTCAGGCGGTCATAGGGCCCTTCCAAGTGAATCAGCGGGTGCTCGAAGAGCTCCTCGATGCTGCGTGGAGGTTCGCGGTTTTCCAGGTACGCCGCCGAACAGGTGGGGGCGATGCTCTGACGAACCAGCAAGGTGGACTGCGCACCGGAGAACGGCGGGTTGCCGTACGCTACCACCAAGTCGGCATCGACCTCATCGACCGAGGTGCGGTCTAGCACGATCAGGCGCAGTTCGACATGTGGGTGCTGGGCCCTGAGCGTGCCCATGTTGGGCATCAGCCAATAGGTGATAACCCCGGCCGTGGCGCTGACGGTCACCACATGGCTCTCAGGGCGGCGGGTGAGTGCCGACGTGGCTTCCATGGCCATTTCCAGCGAGGCGGTGATGGCTGCGTGGTAACGGGCGCCGTGGGGGGTGAAGCGTATGGTGCGGTCGAGCCGCTGAAACAGCTTGACCCCCAGAAACTTCTCCAGCCCATTGATCTGCTGACTCACTGCCACGCGGGTGACATGCAGCTCGAGCGCCGCGCGGGTAAAGCTCAAGTGCCGCCCCGCGGCCTCGAAGGCGATGAGCATGTTAGGCGGCGGCAGGGTCGCTTTGAGGGTGCTCATCGAATCAGCTCCATGGCAAACGGGGCAGTGTTCCAGCAGCGGATGGCAGACACAGCGTACGCACCGGGTGCAAGAAGCAGGCCTGCGCTGGAAGAATAATACCTATTGAATTCAGCCGAAATAGCGCTTTACCGGCCGGAGCAGATGAGCCCGAAAAATGGATCCCCTTATCCGGTCAATGATGTTAAAACGACATCTTTTCAGGAAGGGCGTTGTATGATCGGCGAAGTAGGGTTTTGTGATTGGCATCCTTGGTCCGAACGGACGGAGCTCAAGGGAAAGCATCTACCGGGCGTGTACTTCATCGCGCGCAGTAAAAAGAAGCCTGACAACTACCGGGTAAACAACGATTTCATCATCTACATCGGCGAAACGACGGGGCAGACGCTGGCTGACCGGTTGCGTCAGTTCAACACTTCAGCGTTCAGCGAACGCCCCGGACATTCCGGAGGCAATACGTTCAGGCTGACACTTCTCGAAACCACGCCACTTGAGCATCTTTGGGTTTCGGCTTGCCCTGTGGAGATGGGCGAGCCTTACACCACTGCCTACATCAAGCACCTGGAGCGAAAGCTGCTCTGGGAATATGTGTGCACCTGGGGCCGATACCCATACTGCAATCGCTCCTGATCAACGTGCCACGTGCTGGCGCCTCAAACCCGTACCATATGCACCACCAGGCCAAGCACGGCACAGCCAATCAGCACCTGAATCACCCCCCGCTTGAAGCGGAACAAGGCGACCGCCGCCGCAACCGCAATTACCGCCGAAGGCCAGTCGAACGCGCCAGCGAACCCCTTCGGCCAAAGCACGTGGTAACCGAAGAACATCGCCAGGTTCAGGATCACTCCCACCACCGCCGCCGTAATCCCGGTCAGCGGCGCAGTGAACTTCACCTCGTTATGCGTCGACTCCACCAACGGCCCACCGCCGAGAATGAACAGGAACGACGGCAGGAAGGTGAACCAGGTAACCAGGCTGGCCGCGACCGCGCCCGCGAGGAACGGGTGTGCCGCGCCAAACATCGGGTGCAGGTAACCTCCAACGAAGCCGACAAAGGCCACCACCATGATCAGCGGCCCTGGCGTGGTTTCACCCAGGGCGAGCCCGTCGATCATTTGTGTGGGTGACAGCCAGCCGTAATGGCTGACAGCGCCCTGGTAGACATAGGGCAACACGGCGTAGGCCCCGCCAAAGGTCAACAGCGCGGCCTTGGTGAAGAACCAGCCCATCTGGGTCAGGGTCGCACCCCAGCCGAACGTCAGGGTCAGTAGCGCTATGGGCAGGCACCACAACGCAGCACCGACCAGCAGCAGGCGCAGCAGGTGACCCCAGCTGAAGCGGGCATGTTCAGGCGTCGGGGTGTCGTCATCGATCAGCGCCGGGCCGTAGCTGTTCTTCGCAGCCCCATGGCCACCACCGATCACGAACTTGCCTGGCGCGAAGCGGCCGCCCGCATAGCCGATCAGCGCGGCGGCCAGCACGATCAGCGGGAATGGCACGTTGAGTGCGAAGATGGCCACGAACGAGGCCGCGGCCATGGCCCACAGCCAGCCGTTCTTCAGCGCCCGCGAGCCGATCCGGTGGGCCGCATGAACGACGATGGCGGTAACCGCCGGCTTGATGCCATAGAAGATGCCGGCGACCACCGGTACCTCGCCGAAGGCGATGTAGACCCAGGACAAGCCAATCAGGATGAACAGTGAAGGCAGCACGAACAGCGCGCCGGCAATCACGCCGCCCCATGAGCGGTGCATCAGCCAGCCGATGTACGTGGCGAGCTGCTGGGCCTCGGGGCCGGGCAGCAGCATGCAGTAGTTCAGTGCGTGCAGGAAGCGCTTCTCGCTGATCCACCGGCGGCGCTCGACCAGCTCCTGGTGCATGATCGAAATCTGCCCGGCAGGCCCGCCAAAGCTGATGAAACCCAGCTTGAGCCAGAACAGGAAGGCCTCGAACAGGCCGATCGGCCGCATGGCAGCCTGCGGCTGTGACTGTTCGCTCACGGCGGAGGGGGTATCAACCATTTTCGATTTCCTCACTTGCGAAAGCCGTCAGCAGCCCATCGAAGATGCCCCCGGCGACGGTTGTCAGTTGGTCATCATCGCCGATGCTTGCTCGCAAGCCGGCGAGGACGCGTTCGATACCGGGTGCTTCGGAGGGTTGGTAGCCCCCCACATCCAGGTAGTGGATCACACTTGCCAGGCGTGCCAGGCCTGGCTGCTGAACATCAAAACTCTCGATAAGCGTTTCGAAGGACACGCGCTGCCCGACATGGCTGAACCTGGCGCCATCGAAATCGAAGCCCAGCGCATCGTCCGGGCAGTCGCCGGGGCTGTCCAGCCAGATGAACCGGGCCTCGGGATCAATGAAGCGGCGGATAAGCCAGGCACAGGCCAGGCGATCGACCCATGGGCGCTTGCGGGTCGCCCAGCGCCGGCCTTGGTAGTCGCCGCGCGCCAGGCGGGTGATGGCGTGCTCATGGGCACGCGGCTCATCGGCAGACAAGGCGCGGCTGATGGCTGTCTCAAGCGCCTGCAACGCCGTGTCGGCCTGAGCGTTCAGGGTGCCCGGGAAGAAGTCGATGGCGGCCAGCTGGGCGAACAGCTTCCTGAGCTTGCGCGCCTGCCGTGCTGTCTGCAGGGCATTGTCCGGCGACAGGCCCGCCCGGCAGCCGGCGATGTCTGCGAGGAGTTTGCTGTACTCGTCACTGCGGTCGAACAGCCCGCTGAAGCGCTCTTCACGTTCCGCCAGCGTCAGCAGAAATGCCGTGCCGTTGATCGCCAGCACGTCTCGCTCCACGGCTTCGAACGTTTCGCGCCCCGTGCTTTGTTCCGGCAGCAGGTATACGCCATCTCGCAGCACAGCGGCACCGCAGGCCTTCAGGGTTCTCCAGGCGCGCATGCGCTCGGTGGCGTTGGCCGTCGGCAGCCCGAGAATCAATAGCAACCAGTTGATCAAGTAGAGTACTCAACATAAAACCTATCTGTCTCTACATTAAATCAGGGCGGTACAAAAGTAACGGATCTTTGAATATCAATCACCGTATTGCCATTTCTGCTCGGGCGCTGTCGTCATGATGATTTCGTTTCCGCAGCCATGCCGCAGGTTTGACGCGACCCTGCGGGGTGAATAGCATCGCCAGCATGGGCGAGGGCGAGCGTCAGGCCCTCGACGAATTCAAGCAAATCACCAGGAACCTGTAGCGCCGTGTTCGAATTCACCAGCTACCTCGGGCTGTTCCTGGCCGCGTTTGCAGCGGCAACCTTGTTACCCATGCAATCGGAAGCGGCGCTGGTCGCGATGCTCCTGTCCGGGCACTACCTGCCAGTGACGCTGGTCGCGGTGGCCACCGCCGGCAACGTGCTTGGCTCTGTGGCGAACTGGGTGCTTGGCCGGGGCATCGAACATTTGCGCCACAAGCGCTGGTTCCCGGTCAGCGAGGCCAAACTGGCGAAGGCGCAGGTCATGTACCGGCGCTACGGATACTGGTCACTGCTGCTGAGCTGGGTACCGCTGATCGGCGATCCGATCACCCTGGTGGCCGGGGTCATGCGCGAACCGTTCTGGCGGTTCCTGTTGCTGGTCATCCTGGCCAAGGGTGGGCGTTACCTGGTGCTCGCGCTCGTGGTGCTCGGGAGCATGCCATGACGCCGGCCCCCGTCTGCCCGCTGGCAGCGCGGCACACCGGCCAGCTGTTGTAGCGATCGAAGACGCATTTATCGACCTGCGACTGGTCATTCAGCCCCGGCGGACAATACTTCATCTCTATACGCAGGCGTGTTCCTGGTGGCACGCGCCGCTGGGAGGTGTCAGATGAACAAACTGTCAATCGTGGGCGCCGGCATCGTCGGCGAGGCGGCGGCGCAAATCATTGCCCGGGACGAGCTGTGCCGTGAGCTGGTGCTGGTGGACGTGCAGGGTGAAATGGCCAAGGGCAAGGCGCTGGACGTGTGGCAAGCGGCAGTCGAATCAGGTTCCGATACCCGCGTGCATGGCGGCGGCAATGCCGAGCTGCTGCAGGGCTCCGAGCTGGTGGTGATTACTGCAGGCGTGCCGCGCAAGCCGGGCCAGTCGCGACAGGATGTACTCGCTACCAACCTGCCCATCCTCGACGGCATCATGGCGGACATCAAGCAGCATGCGCCGGCGGCGACCGTGCTGGTGGTGTCCAACCCGGTCGACGTGCTCACCTACCGCGCCTGGAGCCTCAGCGGGCAGGGGCGCAACAAGGTGTTCGGCCAGGCAGGGGTGCTGGATACCGCGCGGATGAAGTGCTTCATTGCCGAACAGACCGGTTTCTCCGCCCGCGATATCACCGCACTGGTGCTGGGCGGGCATGGCGACAGCATGGTACCGCTGATGCGCTACTGCCAGATCGGCTCGGTGCCGTTGGCGCACTTCCTGTCCAGTGAGCAGATCGAGCAGATCGTCGAGCGCACGCGCAAAGGTGGCGGCGAGATCCTTGGCTTGAAGAAGCTGGGCAGCGCCTGCGATGCGCCGGGCGTGGCCATTGCGCAGATGGTGGACGCAATCGCCAACGGGCGGAACCGCATCTTGCCGGCGGTGGCGATTCTGCAGGGCGAGTATGGGCGCAAGGAGATTGCCATGGGCGTGCCTTGCGTCCTGGCCGAGCAGGGGCTGGCGCGGGTGATCGAGCTGCCGCTGGATGCGCAGGAGCAGGCGATGTTCGACCAGTCGGCCGATCAGGTGGCGCGGGATATCGCTGAAATGAAAGCGCTGTGACTGTCTTCGGGAGCGGGCACGCCCGCTCCCACAGAAAGCTGCCTACCGCGCCTGGTCCTCAGCGCTGGTAAGCCCGGCCAAAATGCCGCTCCAGCCGCGCCTGCACCAGCTCCAGCAGAATCGACAGCACCCAGTAGATCACCGCTGCCGTGGTCAGCATCTCCAGGTAGCGATAGCTCGAGCGCCCGTACGACTGCGCCAGGAACATCACCTCCCAGACGCCCATCACCGAAATCAGCGACGAGTCCTTGAGCATCGAGATGAACTGGTTGGCCGTCGGCGGAATGATCACGCGCATGGCCTGGGGCAGGATGATGTGCCAGAAGATTTGCGGCGTGCGCATGCCCAGCGCCAGCGCCGCTTCACGCTGCCCGCGGGCGACACCAAGAATGCCGGCGCGGAAGATCTCGCTCAGGTAGGCGCCATAGTTCAGCGACAAGGCGATGATGCCGGCGCTGATGGCGCCCGGCACCAGGCCCAGCTGTGGCAGCCCCAGATAGATCAGCAGGATCTGGATCAGCAGCGGCGTGCCGCGGAAGAACGAGGTGTAGAAGCTGGCGATGCCCACCAGCACCGCACTGTTCGACAGGCGCGCCAAGGCCGCGGCAAAACCGAACAGCACCGACACCAGCATCGAACACAGGCACAGGAACAGGGTCAGCGCTGCACCCTGCAGAAAGCCGTTGGGCCCCAGCTTGAAACCGGCAAGGTTCGGGAATTTCTCCAGGATGATCGAAAACTTCAGGTCGAAGCTGAGGAAAAACGCGACGAACAGGCCGAACAGCGCCAGCCAGGTCAGCAGTAACCGGGTGCGAAAGCCGAACAGGCCGGCACCCGTGGCTTTCACCACGGGCTTGGGAGACGGTGGGAAGGTGCTCATTTGCTGATATCGGCGCCGATCCATTTCTGCGACAGCTTGGCCAGGGTGCCGTCAGCCTTCAGCTCGGCAAATACCTGGCGTACCTTGGCATCCCACTCCGGGTCGCCTTTCTCGATGGCCACCGAGTTGGGCTCTTCATACAGCGGGGCGCCGGCCAGCTTGAAACGCTTGTCCTGGTCCAGGCGCGGCTGCGCGGTCACCAGGTTGGTGAGGATGGCGTCCAGGCGCACGCCAGCGCCCAGGCCCAGGTCCTGGAAGGCGACATTGTCGGTGTCGTACGGCGCGATCTGCACGAAGTCGAAGGGGTAGTCGATCTTCTGCTCTTCCTTGCCTTCGATCACCAGGTTCTTGTTCAGGTAGCTCTCGTAGCTCGATGCACTGGTCAGGCCGACCTTGCGGCCGTCCAGGTCCTTCGCGCCATGGATGCGCTCATCCTTGGCGTTGACCACGATCACCGCAGGCGAGGCGTAGTACTCCACCGGGAAGTCGAACACCTCGGCGCGGGCCTTGCTCGGGGTCATCGAGCAGATGCAGATGTCATAGCGGCCACTCCAGCGGCCAGCGGCGATCACGTCCCACGATGGGGTTTCCAGGCGCAGCTTGACGCCCAGCTTGTCTGCCACGGCCTTGGCCACATCCACGTCGAACCCGGCCAGCTGGTTCTGCTCGTTGACGAACGAGAACGGTGGGTAGCTTTCCATCAGCACGTTGACCAGTTCCTTGCGCGATTCAACCCGCTCCAGCGTGGCGCCAGCAAAGGCCTGGGAAGCAGTCGCGAGCAGCACGAGGCCCGCACCGAGCACAGTAGAAAATCGCATGTACATACCTGAAATGTTGGCCAATGAGGAGAAAGTGTATTTAATAGTTATAAACGAAACTCACATAATGAATTTAATTCATAAGAACCTGCAGAGTAGTTATATGAAACAGCGAGCGATGGTGATTCTCGACGGTGGCATGGGCCGTGAACTGCAGCGCAGTGGCGCGCCGTTTCGCCAGCCTGAATGGTCGGCGCTGGCGCTGAGCGAGGCGCCGGAAGCGGTGGTTGGCGTTCATGCCGCATTCATCGCCGCCGGTGCCCAGGTCATCACCAGCAACAGTTATGCGGTGGTGCCCTTCCACATTGGCGAAGAGCGTTTTGCCAAGGAAGGCCGCCAACTGGCCAATATCGCAGGGCAGCTGGCACGCCACGCGGCTGATGTTGGCGCGCACCCGGTCAAGGTGGCGGGCTCGCTGCCGCCGCTGTTCGGCTCCTACCGCCCGGACCTGTTCCAGCCCGAGCGCGTCGAGGAAGTGCTGTCGCCGCTGTTGCAGGGCCTGGCCCCGCATGTCGACCTGTGGCTGGCCGAAACCCAGAGCTCGGTTGCCGAAGTACGGGCCATCCACGCCCACCTGCCGGAAGACGGCAAGCCGTTCTGGGTGTCGTTCACCTTGCAGGACGAGGAAGTGGATGAAACCCCGCGCCTGCGTTCCGGCGAGCCTGTGGCCGAGGCCATCGAGGCGGTGGTTGGCCTGGGTGTGGCGGCGGTGCTGTTCAACTGCAGCCAGCCCGAGGTCATCGGCGCTGCAGTGGACGTGGCGCGCTCGGTGATCGAGCGCCACAACGCTGACGTGGCCATCGGCGCCTATGCCAACGCCTTCCCGCCGCAACCGAAGGAAGCCACCGCCAATGATGGCCTGGACGAGCTGCGCGAAGACCTCGACCCGCCCGGTTACCTGGCCTGGGCCGCTGACTGGCGCAAGCGTGGCGCCAGCATGGTCGGCGGCTGCTGTGGCATCGGCCCGGAGCACATTGCCGAGCTGAAGCGCAATCTGGCGTGAAGCCATGAGGGGCCCGGGCGGCTGCCGCAGCCGCCCGGCCTCCAGCCATTAAAAAAAACGCCACTCAGACCCGGATTCCATCGTTTTTCAGTCCCCCGCCATGTCCCTATAGTCCGCTGAAAGCCGATGCTCGATCGGCATACACAACTCAGCCGTGCGGGAACCGGATATGAACAACAACGAAAAATTCGAGGGCAATGCAGCGGCCGGTGTCGGTACGCGCGTGGTGTGGGGCGGCGAGCAGGTGCAGCACCCGTACAACGCCACCCAGACCCCGATCGTGGTCAGCGCCGCCTACGGCTACAACGATATCGACGCCTGGTATGACGTGGCCCAGGGCAAACTGCCGGGCTACATCTACAGCCGCATGAGCAACCCGACGGTCGCGACCCTGGAAGCCAAGCTGTGCGAGCTGGAGCGGGCCGAGTCGGCCGTGGCCTTCAGCAGTGGCATGGCAGCCATCAGCGCGGTGCTGCATACCTTCCTCTGCACCGGCAAGCGCGTGGTCTCGACCCGCGACAGCTACGGTGGCACCAACAAGATCTTCGAAGAGTTCCTGCCGCGCATGGGCGTGCAAGTGTGCCTGTGCGACACCCTCGACAGCGAGGCGCTGGAGCGCGAAATCGCCGCCGGCTGCGACGTGCTGTACCTGGAAACCCCGACCAACCCGACCTTGAAGGTACTGGACATCCAGCGCCTGTGTGCGGCTGCCCGGCGGGTGGGTGCCGTGGTGGTGGCCGACAACACCTTCGCCACCCCGCTGAACCAGAACCCGCTGGCCCTGGGCGTGGACGTGGTGGTGCACAGCGCCACCAAGTTCCTGTCCGGCCACGGTGACGTGCTGGGCGGGGTGGTTTGCGGTGCCGAGCCGCTGATGGCGCAGGTGCGTCACTACCGTGAAATCAACGGTGCGGCGCTGGACCCGTTTTCCGCCTACCTGATCATTCGCGGGATCAAGACCCTGGCCTTGCGCCTGCGTCAGCAACAGGCCAGCGCCCAGGCCCTGGCCCAGTACCTGAGCAGCGAGCCGCTGGTCGAAGCGGTCAACTACCCAGGGTTGCCCGGGCACCCGGGCCACGCGATCGCCAAGGCGCAGATGCGCGGTTTCGGTGCCATTGTCAGCTTCGTGCTCAAGGGCGGCATGCCCACCGTGGCGCGGCTGCTGCCGCGCCTGAAGTACGCCCACCGGGCAGGCAACCTGGGCGCGGTGGAAACCATCTATGGCCCGGCGCGGACCACCAGCCATGTGGAAAACACCCTCGAAGAACGCCTGGCCCTGGGCATCTCCGAAGGGTTGGTGCGTATTTCGGTGGGCATCGAAGACACCGAGGACCTGCTGGCAGACCTGGCACAGGCGTGTGCGTCGGTACGCCAGGAGTTGGCCGCAGCAAAGGAACTGCACGGTGACGCGTACGCCGGCCTGGCCGAAGTACAGGCCTGAGACCCGCGCGAGGCGCCCGTTCCTTGCGGCGGGTGCCAGTTCATGAAGTCGAACAAAAACAATATGCAAGGCAATTCGCTTCGCTCTGCCAAGACGAGGTCGTTGCAACGTCCTTGCCCGCCAACTTTCATGAGAAAACCACAATGTCCCTGCAGACAACTACAACGACAAATGCTTCTGCGCACAGCTTCAAGCAGGATATGCAAACCCGCCATATCGTCATGCTGGCGCTGGGCGGTGTCATCGGTACCGGCCTGTTCCTGACGTCGGGTTATACAGTCAACCAGGCCGGGCCCCTGGGCGCGGTCATCGCCTATATCCTCGGCGCGATCATGGTCTACCTGGTGATGATGTGCCTGGGCGAACTGGCGGTGCACATGCCTGAGGTCGGCTCGTTCAGCAGTTACGCCACGCGCTACATCGGGCCGGGCACCGGCTACATGGTGGCGTGGATGTACTGGCTGACCTGGACCGTGGCCATCGGCTCGGAATTCACCGCCGCCGGCATCCTCATGGTGCGCTGGTTCCCTGACACACCGGTGTGGCTATGGAGTGCCCTGTTCGGCCTGGCGGTGTTCATCAGCAATATCATTTCGGTGCGTTCGTTTGCCGAAACCGAATTCTGGTTGTCCTTGATCAAGGTACTGGCAGTGGTCGCCTTCCTGGTAGTGGGTGGTGGCGCGATCCTCGGCGTGTTCGAGATTACCCAGGCGCACAGTGTCGGGCTCGGCAACTTCACCCGTGAAGGGTTGTTCCCCACCGGCTTCTGGTCGATTGCCATGACCCTGCTGGCGGTGGCCTTCGCCTTCTCCGGCACCGAGCTGATCGGCATCGCCGCCGGCGAAACCCGCGACCCGGAAAAGAACGTGCCCAAGGCCATCCGCACCACGGTGCTGCGCCTGGCGCTGTTCTTCGTCGGCACCATTTTCGTCCTCGCCACCTTGTTGCCGCGAGAGCAGGCCGGGGTGGTGGAAAGCCCGTTCGTGATGGCCTTTGAAATGATCGGCATCCCCTACGCGGCAGACATCATGAACTTCGTCATCATCACTGCGCTGCTGTCCGCAGCCAACTCCGGGCTCTACGCTGCCGCACGCATGCTCTGGACCCTCAGCGACCAAGGCAACATGCCGCGCCGCTATGCCGCGCTGTCCCGCCGGGGCACGCCGTTCAATGCCATCGTCCTGAGCATGGCCGGCGGCATGGCCTCGCTGCTGAGCAGTGTGTTTGCGCCCGACACCATCTACCTGGCGCTGGTGTCCATCTCCGGGCTGGCGGTGGTGGTGGTGTGGATCAGCATCGCGGTCAGCCAGATGGCCTTCCGTCGCCATTACCTCGCCCATGGCGGCAAGCTCGAAGACCTCAAGTTCCGCGTGCGCGGCTACCCGTTCGTGCCACTGGCGGCGATCTTCTGCTGCGTCCTGGCCAGCGTCGGCATCGCCTTCGACCCGGCCCAGCGCGTGGCCCTGTACTTCGGCCTGCCGTTCATTGCCTGGTGCTACCTGGCGTACTGGCTGACCCGCAGGTTCCGCGCGCAGCGTCCGCTGCCGCTGGAAACCGTGACGCCAGGTTCCGAGCCTGCCTGAGCAGAGTGATACTAGGCCACCGGAACGTTGCCACGAGAAACCGCCGATGACCCAGAAAACCCTGCCCCCCTTGAACTGGCTGAGAGCCTTCGAAGTGTCGGCGCGTTACCTGAACTTCACCCATGCCGCGGAAGAGCTGCACCTCACCCAGGGGGCCGTGAGCCAGCAGATTCGTCACCTGGAAAGCCAGTTGGGGGTGGCGCTGTTCAAGCGCCTGCCGCGGGGGCTGGGCTTGACCGAAGAAGGGCAGTCCTACCTGCCGGTGGTGCAGGACGCGATCAGCCGCCTGGCAGTGGGCACCAACGAAATCTTCGGGCAGCGCCAGCGGCGGCCGCTGAAGGTGCGCGGCAGCCTGTCGTTCCTGCACTTCTGGCTGGCGCCGCGGCTGGCCGATTTCCGCCGTGCCCACCCGCAGGTGGATATCCGCTACATCAGCAACCTGTGGGTCAAGGAGCTGGATGCCGAGGACGACCTGGAAATCCGCTGGGGCTGCGGCCAATGGGCCGGTGTGGAGGCACAGCGCCTGACCCGCGACGTGCTGGTGCCGGTCTGCTCGCCTGCGCTGGCCGCCCGCTCGCCGTTGCGTGAGCCACGCGACCTGGCCGGCGTGCCGTTGCTGCATGTGCTGGGTTACGAGGAGGGCTGGGGCTACTGGCTGGAGCGGGTTGGCGCCGATCAGGTCGATTCTTCCAGCGGCTTGCAGTTCGACACCCTGGTGTCGACCTTGCGCATGGCGGAGCTCGGGCTCGGCGTGGCGCTGGCGCGCTCGTCGCTGGTCGAGGACTTGCTGCAGGAGGGGCGGCTGGTAGCGCCGTTTACCCAGCGTATCGAAGCCAGCGAATCGTTCTACCTGGTACGCGGCCTGGGGGAGGCGTTGTCCAGCGATGCCCAGGCCTTCAGCCACTGGTTGGTGGCGATGGCGCACCGTTAATTCAATACACACCTGGAGCACCGATGCAGTACACATCCACGCGCGGCAACGAGATACGGGTTGATTTCCGCACGGCGCTGCTTTCCGGGCTGGCCGCCGATGGCGGCCTTTACGTACCGACTGCGGTGCCGACCTTCAGCCAGCAGGAAATCGCCAGCTGGTCCTGGCTGCCGTTCGATGAACTGGCCTGGCGGGTGATGGCACCGTTTGTCGGCGATACCCTCGACGAGCCGACCCTGCGCGCGCTGGTCAGCGACAGCTACCGAGGGTTCAGGCACCGTGGTATCGCGCCGTTGCAGCAGATTGGCCATAACCAATGGATCCTGCAGCTGTTTCACGGGCCGACCCGTTCGTCCAAGGACTTTGCCGCGCAGTTGCAGGCGCGGCTGATCCGCCATTTCCTCGGCGCCGATTGCGAGCGGGTGATGCTGGTTGGTGCCAGCAACGGCGACACCGCGGTGGCAGCCATCGACGCCTTGCGCCATTGCCCGACGGCACGCCTGCTGGCGCTGTACCCCAACGCCGGGACGCCGCCCGACCGGGCCGCGGTGATGCGCAACGCCACGGGTGAAAGCGTCAGCTGCGTGGCCGTCGATGGCAGCTTCGATGACTGCCAGTCGCTGGTATCGGCGCTGCTGCGCGCGTGGCCGTGCCCGGAGCTGATTCCGGTCAGCTTCAATTCGACCAACTGGGTCGGTGTGCTGGCGCAGATCGTGTTCTATTTTCATGCGGCGCTGCAGTTGGGCGGGGGCATCCGGCCGGTCGGTTTCAGCATTCCCACGGCCAGTTTTGCCGAGATCTACGCGGGCTTCATCGCCCAGAAGATGGGCCTGCCGATCAACCAGATCATTGTCTCCACCAACCGCAACGATGCCTTGCACCGCTTCATCCACTGCAACCGCTACAGCCGTGGCTCAACCAGCCAGACCTTGTCGCCGGTGATGGACTTCTCGCTGTTCTCCAACCTCGAGCGCTTCGTCTGGGAGCTGTATGAGCGCGACGGCGTGGCGACCAGGGCGTTGATGGAGCACTTCGAGGATTGCGGTGAGCTGAGCATCGGCAACCGCCAATGGCTGCATGCGCGCATGTTGTTCGACTCGTATGCCGTGGACGACGCGCTGATCCGCGAGGAAATCGTCACGCTGTTCCAGGAGACCGGCACGGCGGTAGACCCGCATGCGGCAACCGGGGCATTCGCCGGGCGCCTGCACCGGCGCAACATTGGCGCGCCGATCGTCACGCTGGGGCAATTTGCCCCGGAAAAGTCCGCCGCGCTGCTGGCGGAACTGGGCGCCTGGCACGGCGAGCTGCCAGCCAGCGTCACCGGTGCCGCAGGCAGCGGGCCGCTGTTGGCGCGCGAGGACCTGGCGGGGGTTCATGAACTGCTGGCCCAATTGCAGGCACGGCGATGAAGCGCATTCTCGACCCCCTGGACGAGCGTATTCTCGCCGAGCTCACCGCCAATGCGCGCATCGCCCATGCCGAGCTGGGGCTGAAAGTGAACCTGTCGCGCAATGCGGTACGCCAGCGCATCGAACGCCTGGAGCGGGACGGGGCCATCCAGGGCTACACCTTGCGCATTGGCGAGGGGCGACGGCCCACGTCATTGATCAACGCGGTGATCTTCGTCTACCGCTACGACCGCATGCGGGGTGAAGCGGTGCTCGATGCCCTGCGCCAGATCCCCGAGGTGATCCAGTGCGAGGTGCTCAGCGGCGAATTCGACCTGCTGCTACGTGTCGAGGCCTCCAGCCCGGAGCGGGTGCATCATGTGTGGAAGGAAATTGCTGCCATGCCCGGGGTCGAGAACACGGTGACGTCGTTCGTCCTGGCCACGGTGATCTGAACCGCACCTTCGCACCACAACCTGCGACTCAACAACGCCGCCCGGGCTTGCGCCCTGGCGGCGTTGTGCATTGCGAGGGGCGCCCAGCTGCGGCTCGGGCAGTGGCCAGATTGGCCAATAAATACAGCGGATTGCCATATTCAACTGGCATTGCCCGGCTCATAGGCTTGTCCTCATCGACCCATCGCCTGGAAAGGACAGCAAACCATGACCGAATACAAGATCGCACTCGTTGGCTTTGGCGGCGTGAACCGTGCCCTGGCGCAACTGATCGCCGAACGCAATGCGCGCTGGCAGCGAGAACTGGGCTTTGCCCTGAAGATCGTCGGCGTCACCGACCTGTTCCTCGGTTCGGTGATCGACCGCGATGGCCTGGATGCGGCCAGGCTGGCGGCCTTGCCCGCTGAGAAGGGCGCCCTGGCGCAGTTCCCGCAGGGTTCGGCCGAGGCATTCAACGAGGCGGTGATCAAGCAGTCCGGTGCCGACATCATCGCCGAAGCCACCTTCACCAACCCCAAGGATGGCGAGCCTGCGGCTACCTTCTGCCGCTGGGCGCTGGAAGCGGGCAAGCACGTGGTCACCACCAACAAGGGGCCGATCGCCTTGCATGCCCAGGCGCTGAAAACCCTGGCCAAGGCCAACGGCGTGTCGTTCGAATACGAAGGTGCAGTGATGAGCGGTACACCCGTGCTGCGCATGGCCCGGCAGACCTTGGCCGGCGCAGGCCTGGTCGGCTTCGAGGGCATCCTCAACGGTACTTCGAACTACGTACTGACGCGCATGGAACAAGGGCTTGGCTTTGCCGATGCGGTGGCGCAGGCCCAAGCGCTTGGCTACGCCGAGGCAGACCCGACCGCCGATGTGGAAGGGCACGACGTGCGCCTGAAAGTGGTCATCCTTGCCAACGAGCTGCTCGGTGCCTGCCTGCAGGTGAGCGATGTCACCTGCAGCGGCATCACTGGCATCGACAGTGCGGCCATCCAGCAGGCGCAGGCGGCGGGCGAGCGCTGGAAGCTGATCGGCAGCGCCAGCCGCGACGCCGATGGCTCGGTACGGGCTAGTGTCGAAGCGCGCCTGTTGCCTGGCAACCACCCGCTGGCCGGCATCACCGGCGCAACCAACGCGGTGGCGTTCGACACCGAGTTGCTGGGCGCCGTGACCGTGTCCGGCCCGGGTGCGGGGCGTGTCGAAACGGCCTTTGCCCTGCTGTCGGATATCGTCGCCATTCACACCGCTGGCCGTTCGGCCTGAGGAGCTACGTTCATGAGCCTGACTTCCGTGTCCCGGGTAGCCTTCCAGCAACCCGCCCTGATCGATGTGTACAGCCCCTACGACGGCAGCCTGGTCGGCAGCGTCGCCAACCTCACGGCCGACGCGGTGCCGGGCCTGCTGGCGCGTGCTCGCCAGGGGGTTCGCGAGAGTGCCGCGCTGCCCCGGCACCGGCGCGCCAGCATTCTTGAACAGGCCGCCCGCCTCATCGAACGCGACGCTGCCGATTTTGCCGGGCTGATTGTCGATGAAGCGGGCAAGACCCTGCGCCAGGCCGAAAAGGAGGTAAAGCGCTGCATCAACACGCTCAAGCTGTCCGCCGAGGAAGCGCGGCGCAACGCCGGCGAAGTGGTGCCGTTCGATGCCTATGAAGGTTCCGAATCACGCCAGGGCTGGTTCACTCGCGAGCCGCTGGGGCTGATCCTGGCCATCACCCCGTACAACGACCCGCTCAACCTGGTGGCTCACAAGCTGGGGCCGGCCATTGCCGGCGGCAATGCCGTTATCCTCAAGCCTTCCGAGCTGGCCCCGTTATCGGCGCTCAAGCTGGTGCAGTACCTCACCGATGCCGGGCTGCCGGAAACCGTTGTCAGCGTTGCCACCGGCGGCGCCGAACTGGGCAAGGCGCTGGTGGCCGTGCGTGATGTGCGCATGGTTTCCTTTACCGGCGGCTTCGCCACGGGCGAGCAGATTGCCCAGGGCGCGGGCCTGAAAAAGCTCGCCATGGACCTGGGCGGCAACGCCCCGGTGCTGGTACTCAAGGACTGCGACCTCGAAGCCACTGTCGAATCGTGCGTGTCGGGCGCGTTCTGGGCCGCCGGGCAGAACTGCATCGGCACCCAGCGCATCCTGGTCGACGCCTCGATCTACCAAGCGTTTCGCCAGCGCTTCGTCGCCCTGACCCAGGCCATGGTGCTGGGTGACCCAAGCCTGCGCGAAACCGACATGGGGCCGATGATCAGCGAAGCCGCTGCACGGCACATCGAAGAGCGCGTCAACCAGGCCCTGCAGGGCGGTGCCCGGCTGCTCTGTGGCCACCAGCGCCAGGGCGCCAGCTATGCGCCGACGGTGCTGGAAAACGTCGACCACGCCAGCCGGCTGTGGCGCGAAGAAGTGTTCGCCCCGGTGGTGATGCTGGCGCCCTTCGACGACATCGAACAGGCCGTCGCCCTGGCCAATGCTCCGGAGTACAGCTTGCATGCCGGGGTGTTCACCCGTGACTTGTCCTTGGCGCTGAGCCTGGCGAAGCGCATCGAGGCGGGCGGCGTGATGGTCAACGACTCGTCCGACTACCGCTTCGACGCCATGCCATTCGGCGGTTCCAAGTATGGCAGCCTGGGCCGCGAGGGGGTGCGCTTCGCCTACGAGGACATGACCCAGCCCAAGGTCGTGTGCATCAACCAGATGGGCTGAGAGGGGACGCTTATGATCGAGCGATACGGGGTGGGCCAGCGGATGTCGTTGGCGGTCAGCTACAGGGGCCTGTTCGAAAGCGCTGGTGTGGTTGCCGACGACCTGCAGCAGGATGTACAGGGGCAGTTGCGCCAGGCGCTGAACACGATCGACAGGCT
The DNA here is from genome assembly GCF_052041995.1 of Pseudomonas sp. SMV7. Lineage (NCBI taxonomy): Bacteria > Pseudomonadati > Pseudomonadota > Gammaproteobacteria > Pseudomonadales > Pseudomonadaceae > Pseudomonas > Pseudomonas sp. SMV7. The sequence goes on from NZ_JBKGGT010000017.1 coordinate 57,464, forward strand.
GATGGCCGAGGCCAGGGTGAGCAAGGAGCAGTTGACCCGGGTCCAGCTATGGATTGCCGACTACCGCCACTTCGACCTGGTGAACGAGGTGTATGACGCCTGGTTGCAGGGTTGTGCCAAGCCGGCACGGGCCTGTGTCGGCGCCGATCTGGGGCAGGGCTACCTGGTCGAGGTGCAGGTGTTTGCCGTGTGTGGCGAGCGCCCCTGACCGGCGATGGCATATGCCTGCGGGTCAGCGCACCAGCCGTGGTACCACCCGTACGTAGACGAGTTCGCTCAGCAGCTCGACCAATGTCTGGGTGATCACGGCGGCCGCCGCCAGCCCGCGCACCTCGTCCGGTAACGCCAGCGCCAGCGGCAGCACCACCAGCGAGTTGCGCGTGGCGGCGCTGAAGGTCACCGCGCGTGCTTCGCTGGCGGGCAGGCGCAACAGGCGCGCCGCGAGCATGCCGAGCAGCGGTGCCGCAAACATGAAGCCCAGGTATACCGGGATCACCGGCAGCAAACGCTCGAAGTCATCGAACACCACGGTGATCTGCGAAGCGATTACCACCATCAGCACCAGAGCCATCGCGGGTACCGGCAGCCATGCCCAGGCGTTGTTCCATGCTGAAACCCTGCGTGAGCGACGGGCGCCGGCGCTGGTGAGCACAGCCAGGGCCAGCGGCAGCACGATCAGCAGCACGAAGGCTTCCACGAACGGGGTGATGGCGAGCGGCACGTTGTCACCCAGCATCAGCGCCAGGTATAGCGGCAGCAACGCCAGTTGCGCCAGCAACAGCACAGGTGTGGCGGCCAGGGTCAGGCGCGCATCGCCTTTGCCGATATGGGTGAACACCACCACATAGTCGATGCACGGGGTCAGCAGCACCAGCAGTGCGCCGACGAGGATGGCCGGGTGGTCGCCCAGCCCACGGGTGACGGCCCAGACCAGCAGCGGCACAAGAAGGAAGTTGGCCAGCAGCAGGGCGGCGATGAAGCGGCGGTTACCCAGGCCTTGGCGCAGGTCGAGGAAGGGAATCTGCAGGAACATCGCGTACATCAGCACGGCGATGGCGGGCGTGATCAGGGCTTGCAACAGGCGTGCGGTATCGCTGGCCAGCAGGCCGAAGGCGACGGCGGCGAGTACGACGGCGAAATAGATTGGGATCTGCCGGGTTTCGAGTTGCTCTCTGGTCAAGGTGCGGCCTGTGTTTGCTGGCTGAAAGGCACACAGGGTAATACGCACTATCAGCAAGGTGTCGCGCTTTTTTGTAGGAGCGGCCTTGTGTCGCGAAGGGACCGCAACGCGGTCCCGGCTATCCCGGCGGCGAAGCTGCGGTGGTGGGGCCGCTGCGCGCCCCTTTCGCGACACAAGGCCGCTCCTACAGGGGGCGACAAACCCGAAAACGAAAAAACCCGGCACTAGGCCGGGCTTTTCCCTGTCAGGCAATCGCCAATCAGTTGCCGTAGACCGGCAGCTTCTTGCAGATAGCTTTGACCTTCTCACGTACGGCGTCGATGACCGCTTCGTTGTTCAGGTCAGCCAGGATGTCGCAGATCCAGCCAGCCAGCTCGCGGCACTCGGCTTCCTTGAAACCACGGGTGGTCACGGCCGGGGTGCCGAAGCGCAGGCCCGAGGTGACGAACGGGGAACGTGGGTCGTTCGGTACCGAGTTCTTGTTGACGGTGATGAAGGCCTTGCCCAGTGCGGCGTCAGCATCCTTGCCGGAGATTTCCTGCTTGATCAGCGACAGCAGGAACAGGTGGTTCTGGGTGCCACCGGAAACCACGTCGAAACCACGCTCGATGAACACGCTGGCCATGGCCTGGGCGTTCTTCACCACCTGCTGCTGGTAAGCCTTGAACTCAGGCTGCAGGGCTTCCTTGAAGCAGATGGCCTTGGCCGCGATGACGTGCTCCAGCGGGCCGCCCTGGGCGCCCGGGAAGACGGCGGAGTTCAGCTTCTTCTCGATCTCTTCGTTCTTGCGAGCGAGGATCAGGCCGCCGCGCGGGCCGCGCAGGGTCTTGTGGGTGGTGGTGGTGACCACGTCGGCGAACGGCACCGGGTTCGGGTACACGCCAGCGGCAACCAGGCCGGCAACGTGGGCCATGTCGACGAACAGGTAGGCACCGACCTTGTCGGCGATGGCGCGGAAGCGGGCGAAGTCCAGAACCTGCGAGTAGGCCGAGAAGCCGGCAACGATCATCTTCGGCTTGTGCTCGACAGCCAGGCGCTCGACTTCGTCGTAGTCGATCAGGCCGTTGGCATCGATGCCGTACTGGATGGCGTTGTACAGTTTGCCCGAAGAGCTGACCGAAGCACCGTGGGTCAGGTGACCACCGTGGGCCAGGCTCATGCCCAGGATGGTGTCACCGGCCGACAGCAGGGCCAGGTAGACAGCGGCGTTGGCCTGGGAGCCGGCGTGCGGCTGAACGTTGGCGTAGTCGGCGCCGAACAGCTGCTTGGCACGGTCGATGGCCAGTTGCTCGACGACGTCGACGTACTCGCAACCACCGTAGTAGCGCTTGCCCGGGTAGCCTTCGGCGTACTTGTTGGTCAGGACCGAGCCCTGGGCTTCCATGACTGCCGGGCTGGTGTAGTTTTCCGAAGCGATCAGCTCGATATGCTCTTCCTGGCGCAGAGCTTCTTGCTGCATGGCTTCGAAGAGCTCGGCGTCGTACTTGGCAATGGTCAAATCACGGCTGAACATGGCGGTCCTCAAGGATCGGGGTGAATTGGGGGGGCATTCTAACCGATTGATTCGCCGCTGGCATATGAAGTGGCATCAAGTCGCGGACCAATGGGCTTCATGTTGCATCCCGCGCCGTGTCTGGGCTGGGCGGGGACCGGAGTTGACTCCCAGGTCCGTTTTTCAGGCCTGGGGACCAGGCCCGATGCGGGCTTCTGCAGGAGCGGCTTCAGCCGCGATCACCGGCCAGGCCGGTGCCAGCCACCGCGTCGCCTGCATCGCGGATAAATCCGCTCCTGCAAGCGCCCGCGTATGCCAGGAGAGGGCCGGCTCAATTGAACATGAACAGCGTCTCGTTGGCGAACTGCGCCTCGAACTGGTGTGCCGGCATCGGCCGCCCGAACAGGTAGCCCTGCACTTCGTCACAGCCATGCTCGCGGAGGAATTCCAGTTGCTCGTGGGTTTCCACGCCTTCGGCGATCACCGCCAGGTTGAGGCTGTGGGCCATGGCGATGATCGCCCGGGCAATCTGCGCATCCTGCTCGCCTTCCGGCAGGCCGTCGACGAAGGTGCGGTCGATCTTCAGCACGTCGATGGGGAACTGCTTGAGGTAGTTCAGCGACGAATAGCCGGTGCCGAAGTCGTCCACCGCGATGCTCAGGCCAAGGTTTTTCAGGCCGGCCAGAATCTGCAATGCTTCGTTCACCTCGCGCATCAGGATGCTTTCGGTCAGTTCCAGCTCCAGGCACGCCGGTGGCAGGCCGGTTTCTTCCAGGACCCTGGCGATGCGCGTGCCCAGCTGGCCATCGGAGAACTGCCGCGCAGAAATGTTCACCGATACCTTCGGCACCCGCACCTTGGCCTTGTGCCAGGCCTTGAGCTGGCGGCTGGCTTCGCGCAGCACCCAGTCGCCCACGTCGACCACCAGGCCCAGCTCCTCGATCACCGGGATGAAGTCGCCTGGTGGCACCAGGCCGCGGGTCGGGTGGCGCCAGCGCAGCAGGGCTTCGGCACCGGTCAGGCGTTTGCCGTCGCCGCTGAACTGCGGCTGGTAGTAGAGGATGAACTCGTTCTGCTCCATGGCGTGGCGCAGGTCGCTTTCCAGCTCCAGGCGCTCCAGGGCGCTGGCGTTCATCTCGGCCTGGTAGAACTGGAAGTTGTTCTTGCCGCGTTCCTTGGCGTGGTACATGGCGGTGTCGGCGTTCTTCATCAGCTGGCTCAGTTCGCTGCCGTCCTGCGGGCTGAGGGCGATGCCGATACTGGCGGTGACGAAGAACTCGCGGTTCTCCAGCACGAACGGCCGCACCAGGCTGGCGAGGATGTTCTCGGCCACATGAATCGCACGGTTGAGCGCCATCTCGCGGGTGGCGCGTGGTTGCAGCAGCAGGGTGAACTCGTCGCCGCCCATGCGCGCCACGGTATCGTCGTCGTCCACGCAGGCCAGCAGGCGCTGGGCCATGTCCTTGAGCATGCGGTCGCCGGCGGCGTGGCCGAGCGAGTCGTTGATCGGCTTGAAGCGGTCCAGGTCGAGGAACATCAGCACCACCCAGGCCTTCTGCCGCTCGGCCTGCTGCAGGGCGTTGTACAGGCGGTCCTGGAACAGCGTGCGGTTGGGCAGGTGGGTGAGGGCATCGTAGTAGGCCAGGCGGTGAATGCGCTGTTCGCTGGCCTTGCGCTCGCTGATGTCGGTGAAGAAGCACACGTAGCTGGCGAGGTCGCCCTCGTCATCCAGCACCGCAGTGATGCCGACCCAGGCCGGGTAATGGTCGCCGTCGCGGCGCTTGAGCCACACTTCACCTTCCCAGCTGCCGCGCTGGTGCAGCTGCTTGACCACATAGCGCAGGTGGCCTTCCTGCTGCTCGTCGACGGTGAGCATGCCCGGCAACTGGTCGAGCACCTCGCTGACGGCGTAGCCACTGACGCGGCTGAACGCTTCGTTGGCCTGGACGATATAGCCGGCCGGGTCAGTGATGAGAATCGCCGAGGTCGAGTGCTCGAATACCGTCGCAGCCATGCGCAGGTCTTTTTCGGCGCGGCGTTGCTGGCTGATGTCGCGGCCCACCCCGAGCACGCCTTCGAAGTGCTGGTCATCGTCCCACACCAGCACCAGGCGCAGTTCGATGGGGATCTTGCGGCCATCGGCGCGCAGGCAGTCGAACAGGAACAGCTGGGTCGGCAACTGGCTGCGCAGCAGGGCCAGCTGCGCGGGGTCGCCCATGGCCTTGCTGACACGCTCCATCAGGCTGTAGATGCCGGTGAGCTGGGCCGGGTTGGCGATGATCGACTGCCAGCCGTTGCTGAAGATCCAGTCGGCCTGGTAGCCCAGCACGCTCTGCACCGAGGGGCTGACGTAGTTGAGCTGGAGCAGGTTGTCGGTGGAGAAGATCACGTCGCTGATGCTTTCGGCGAGCATGCGGTAGCGCTGCTCGCTGTCGCGCAGCGACTGGCTGGCCTCGATCTGTACCGTCACGTCCTTGCCCACGCCGATGATGCGTGTGACCTGGCCATCGGCGTCACGGGTGAGTACCTGTTCGCGAATGTCGTAGCAGCGCCAGCCGCCATCGCGGTGGCGGAAGCGCAGCTGGCAGTGCAGTGGCTGGTCATGGCCGCTGTCGCGCTGTTGCTGGCGCAGCGCCTGGTAGTGCGCGGCGTCTTCGGGGTGCAGCAGCAACTCCCAGAAGCGGTCGCCCATCTGCGCCAGCTCGGTACGGTCGTAGCCCAGGGTCTGGCCGAGATGGCGGTTGCTGAAGATCATTCGCTGGCTGAGCACGTCCTGCACGTACAGCTGGTCGGGCACGGTGCGCACCACGTCCGACCAGAAACTTTCACGCTCGAGCAGCGACAGCTCCACCTGCTTGCGGCTGGTGATATCGCTGATGCTGAGGATCACTGCCTGGTAATCACGGCGCTGTTGCGGCAGGCGGGCCATCAGCCACAGGTGCAGCTCGCCGCCCAGCGGGGCCGGCAGGCGCACTTCCAGCTCCAGCGACGGGCGTTGCTCGATCAGCGCATCGATCAGCTGCATGCCCACGCTGTCGCGCCCGTCGCCGGTGCCTTCGATCAGGCGCTGCCAGGCCCCTTCATGGCACTCGATGTTCAACAACTGGCGTGCCACCTGGTTGATCTCGGTGATCTTCAACTCCAGCAGCAGGGAGCGGCGCAGGCTTGGGTCGAGGGCCAGGCTGTGCTTGAGCGCGGCGCGGTTGCGCAGGTGGTAGCGGTCGAGTTGGCCGGGCAGGCTGGACAGGTCGAGCACGCACAAGGCCACGCCAGTGCCTTCGAAGATTTCCTGGTAGCGCCGGCGGTCTTCCTGCAGCGCCCGTTGGCGACGGCGCATGTTGACCAGCGCCAGAACCGGCAGCATTGCGCAGAGCAGCACCAACAGGCATTTGCCCAGCAGCGCGGGCAGCAGCATCTGGCGCGCCAGCTTGGCGTCGAACAGGCCGCGCAGTTGCCAGGTGCTGTTGTCGACGAAGGCCAGCATCACGCTCTGCAGTGGCGCGTTGCTGGTCGGGGTTGGCGCATGGCGTTGCAGTATCTCGCCGCTGCGGCTGTTTTCCAGCAGCCATAACGGCCGGCCAGAGCCATCCAGGTAGGTGACGAGGGGGCGGTAGTACGCTGGCGCCAGGCGCAACAACCAGGAGCCACCGTTGTCGTCGGCCTGGCGCAGTAGCAGGTAGACGGAGCTGTTGTCGGGCGAGTTGCTGAAGAAATACGGGTGGCCCTGGCTCAGCTTGAGCAATTCGTCAATCAACTGGCGGTCAGGGCTGCCGGCCAGGCTGTCGGCCTGCACCTGCCCGGCAGCATCCAGCCAAGCCACGCTCTGCAGGTCCGGCAGGTGCCCACGCAGGTTGGCCAGCACGCCGGGCAAGGCTTTCGGCGCCGGTACATTGGCGTAGGGCTGCAGCACATTGACGGCCTGTTGCGCCTTGAACGCCAGGTTCAGGCCCAGGTGGTCGGCCAGCTCGGCGGTGCCTTCCAGGGTTTTCTTGCGCAGGTCGGCCTGGGTATGGCTGAACTGGGCGAACAGTTGCCACACCAGCAGCCCCAGCAGGATCAGGGCCAGTAGCGCCAGCGCACCCTTGATCGACCCGCGCAGGGAGCCCGCAGGCGCTTGTGGCGCGGAACGCAATGACGGCGGATGAGTAAGATTGGTCAAGCGTTGATCCTGCGATTGGGCTGGCGATGGCAGGGGTTAATGATGCACGGTATGTGCCGGTGTCTGGTTGCCAGACCGCAGTGGCGCACTATAAGACCGGACACCCGAAACGGGCTAGCATGCCTAGGATTATGGCAAAGTGCCAGCCGATATGACCGATGGTGCCGGCCCGCTGGTTCGGCAAGCCCCAGCGACCTGTGCGAGAATAGCGCCCGCTTCACATGACAACGCATCGGAGATGTTCGGTTTTGGTTACTCACTTTTCCACCAATGGCCTCGATTCCGCCTGCGGGCGCAGCAGTCAGACCCTTGTCAGCACTGCCGTGACCGAGGACGTATCGTGCAAGTCCTGCCAGCGTTCGCTGAGCAAACCCGAGGTGGCCACCGCCGCCAAGAGCAAGAGCCCGTCGCTGGCTGAACTGCGCAAGACCGCCAAGGCGGCAGCAGAACCGGCAGTTACCGTAGCCGCGGCCAGCAAGCCGGCCGCCAAGGTGGTCAACGTGCCTGCTGCCCAGCTGGCCAAGGTGGCGCAACAGCCGGCCCGTGCCGGTGGCTTCAGTGTCAAGGCAGCCTGGGCCGCGCGCCTGGCAGAGCAGGGCGAGCGTTGCCGCCTGCCACGCGGCAAGGCCAAGCAGCGTCACGTCTGAGCCATCTTCGACTGCTGTGCCGGCCCCTTCGCGGGCGAGCCCGCGAAGGGGCTGGTACTGGCAACCATTTTCCCCCGGGGGTCACCCCCCATCGACCCCACCTGTGCAACGCTGCGCGTTGGCGTAGAATGGTCGACTTTGTTCAATGACACCCCGTAAACACATCCCCCTGGCCAGCGCGCCGGGGCGATCGTCGATGTCTTTACCTATCTGATTAGAGGGCTTGGTTTTGGCTCAATACGTCTACACCATGCATCGGCTGAGCAAGGTCGTGCCGCCGAAGCGGGAAATTCTCAAGAATATTTCCCTGTCGTTCTTCCCGGGTGCCAAGATCGGCGTGCTCGGCCTGAACGGCGCCGGTAAATCGACCCTGCTGCGGATCATGGCGGGCGTCGACAAGGAATTCGACGGCGAAGCCCGTCCGATGCCCGACATCAACGTTGGCTACCTGCCGCAGGAACCGCAACTGGACCCGAACAAGTCGGTGCGTGAAGTGGTCGAGGAAGCGGTCAGCGTGATCAAGGACGCCCAGGCACGCCTGGACGAGGTCTACGCGGCCTATGCCGAACCCGATGCCGATTTCGACAAGCTGGCCGCCGAGCAGGCCAAGCTCGAAGCCATCCTGCAGGCGGCCGATGGCCACAACCTCGAGCGCCAGCTGGATGTTGCCGCCGACGCCCTGCGCCTGCCGGCCTGGGATGCACGCATCGAGCACCTGTCCGGTGGTGAAAAGCGCCGTGTGGCACTGTGCCGCCTGCTGCTGTCGGCGCCCGACATGCTGCTGCTGGACGAACCGACCAACCACCTGGACGCCGACTCGGTGGCCTGGCTGGAGCGTTTCCTGCACGACTTCCCGGGCACCGTGGTAGCGATTACCCACGACCGTTACTTCCTCGACAACGTCGCCGGCTGGATCCTGGAACTGGACCGCGGCGCCGGTATCCCGTACGAAGGCAACTACTCGGGCTGGCTGGAAGCCAAGTCCGAGCGCCTGGCGCAGGAATCGAAGCAGCAGAGCGCCCATGAAAAGGCCATGAAAGAGGAACTGGAGTGGGTGCGCAAAGGCGCCAAGGCCCGCCAGTCCAAGTCCAAGGCCCGTCTGCAGCGCTTCGAGGAAATGCAATCGCAGGAATTCCAGAAGCGCAGCGAAACCAACGAGATCTACATCCCGGCCGGCCCACGCCTGGGCGACAAGGTCATCGAGTTCAAGAACGTCACCAAGGGCTACGGCGACCGCGTGCTGATCGACAACCTGTCGTTCTCCATGCCGAAAGGCGCCATCGTCGGTGTGATCGGTGGTAACGGTGCCGGTAAGTCGACCCTGTTCCGCATGCTGATGGGCAAGGAGCAGCCGGACTCGGGCAGCATCGAGATCGGTGAAACCGTGCAGCTGGCCTGCGTCGACCAGAGCCGTGAAGACCTGGACGGCAGCAAGACCGTGTTCCAGCAGATTTCCGACGGTTCCGACGTGATCCGCATCGGCAACTACGAGATCCCGTCGCGTACCTATGTGGGCCGCTTCAACTTCAAGGGTGGCGACCAGCAGAAGTTCGTCAAGGACCTGTCCGGTGGTGAGCGTGGCCGCCTGCACCTGGCCCTGACCCTGAAGGAGGGCGGTAACGTCCTGCTGCTCGACGAACCGTCCAACGACCTCGACGTCGAAACCCTGCGTTCGCTGGAAGAAGCCCTGCTGGACTTCCCTGGCGCCGCGATCGTGATTTCCCACGACCGTTGGTTCCTGGACCGTGTGGCTACCCACATCCTGGCGTACGAAGACGACTCGAACGTGGTGTTCTTCGAAGGCAACTACACCGAGTACGAAGCCGACCGCAAGAAGCGCCTGGGCGATGCTGCTGCCCAGCCGCACCGTGTCCGACACAAGAAGCTGGCCCAGTAAGCCGGATTCTGGTGCACAAGAATGGGGCCTTGTCAGGCCCCATTTTTGTGCCTGGCTGGAAATTGGAGTTGGCTTCATTCGCGGGCATGCCCGCTCCCACAGCAGCCCTTGGAACCTCAGGCCTGTAATGAGCCTGTGGGAGCGGGCGAGCCCGCGAAGAAGCCGCCGCCGACTTTGGTTTTGTATACACTTATAGAAAACGCACCAAATAATTTCATAAAAACGACATTTCGCCCTGTTCCGGTGCGATTGCTTCTTGGTACATTCGGGAAAAAACCAATAAGTCCAATCCTGGGTGAGACGTCTACCATGATCGAATCTGTCGATAATTTCCTCGCACGCCTGAAGCAACGCGACCCGGCCCAGCCCGAATTCCACCAGGCGGTGGAAGAAGTGCTGCGCAGCCTGTGGCCGTTCCTCGAAGCCAACCCTCATTACCTGCAAGCCGGCATTCTCGAGCGCATGGTCGAGCCGGAGCGCGCCGTGCTGTTCCGTGTGTCCTGGGTCGATGACCAGGGCAAGGTGCAGGTCAACCGCGGCTACCGCATCCAGATGAGCAGCGCCATCGGCCCATACAAGGGCGGCCTGCGCTTCCACCCGTCGGTCAACCTCGGCGTGCTCAAGTTCCTGGCGTTCGAGCAGGTGTTCAAGAACTCCCTCACCTCGCTACCCATGGGCGGCGGCAAAGGCGGCTCGGACTTCGACCCGAAAGGCAAGAGCGACGCTGAAGTGATGCGCTTCTGCCAGGCGTTCATGAGCGAGCTGTACCGCCACATCGGCGCTGACCTGGACGTACCGGCCGGTGACATTGGCGTGGGTGCTCGCGAGATCGGCTTCCTGTTCGGCCAGTACAAGCGCCTGGCCAACCAGTTCACCTCGGTACTGACCGGCAAGGGCATGACCTACGGCGGCAGCCTGATCCGCCCGGAAGCCACCGGCTACGGCTGCGTGTACTTCGCCGAAGAAATGCTCAAGCGCCAGGACAAGCGCATCGATGGCTGCCGCGTGGCGATTTCTGGCTCGGGCAACGTGGCCCAGTATGCGGCACGCAAGGTCATGGACCTGGGGGGCAAGGTCATTTCGCTGTCCGATTCCGAAGGTACCCTTTACGCCGAGGCCGGCCTGACCGACGCCCAGTGGGATGCGCTCATGGCGCTCAAGAACGTCAAGCGTGGCCGCATCAGCGAGCTGGCCGCCCAGTTCGGCCTGGAGTTCCGCAAGGGCCAGACCCCCTGGAACCTGCCGTGTGACATCGCCTTGCCGTGCGCCACGCAGAACGAGCTGGACGCCGAGGACGCGCGCACCCTGCTGGGCAATGGCTGTATCTGCGTGGCGGAAGGCGCCAACATGCCGACCACCCTCGCGGCTGTGGATATCTTCCTGGAGGCCGGCATCCTGTATGCGCCGGGCAAGGCCTCCAACGCCGGTGGTGTGGCCGTGTCGGGGCTGGAGATGTCGCAGAATGCCATGCGCTTGCTGTGGACCGCCGGTGAGGTAGACAGCAAGCTGCACAACATCATGCAGTCGATTCACCATGCCTGCGTTCACTACGGTGAAGAGGCCGATGGCCGGATCAACTATGTGAAGGGCGCGAACATTGCCGGTTTCGTGAAAGTGGCGGATGCGATGCTGGCGCAAGGCGTGGTCTGAGTCGAGCGTGCCGGGGCCGCGGGCATTCAGGTGTCGCGGCCTTGGTAGAAGCGGCCTCGCGTCGCGATGGGCTGCGAAGCAGCCCCGTGGCCTTCAACCCTCACCCTCGATGTCGACTACCTCGATCACCTGCTCTCCCGCCGGCCGCCGCCACAGCACTTCATCGCCAGGCCCGGCCCCGAGCAATGCCCGCCCCAGCGGCGAGCCCCAGTTGATCAACCCGCGCCCCGCATCCGCCTCGTCCTCACCCACCAGCCGCACCACATGCTCCCGGTCCTGGGCATCGACAAACCGCACCCGGCTACCGATCTGCACCTTGCTCCGCGATGTCGCCGGCGGGACCACCTGCGCGCTCTGCAGCCGCGCGTTGAAATAGCGCAAATCCCGCTCGGTATCGGCCAGGCGCTGCTTGTCGCCATGCTCGCCCTGGGCCTGCAGCTCGCTGCGCAGGGCATTCAGCTCGGCCACGCGGTCCTGCAACTGGCGCAGGCCACTGGCGGTCACGTAGTTGGGTTGTTCGCTGACCCGTCGCTCGACAGGCTGGTCGGCCTGGGCGGCGGCCTGGTCTTCGTTGACGAATGCTCGGCTCATGGCTACCTCCTTGTGCAGGAGACCATCATGGCAGGCTACGGGTTTCCAGGGATGTCCGATTGCGACTCAGTCGTGGCGATAAGCCTTGGCAGCGCCGCGATCCTTCTCCTGTTCCCAGTCGCGGTCGCGCTGGTCCCAGAAACGCTCGTGGTACTGGCGCTGTTCCTCACTGTTCTGCATCGCCTGGCACTGGCGGAAGCCGTCGTCCCAACCCGCTTCGTACTGGCGCTCATGCAGGTAGCGTTGTACATCCTTGCGAAAGTCACCGACCATCAGCCCGGCTGCCTGGCGGCCGCTGCTGCAGCCATCCGCATAGCCGTCGGCGAACGCCGGGGGATAACCGCGGTTGACCATCTGTTCATGGGTCGTTTCGCAACCCGCCAGCAACAAGGCAATGCACAAGCCCGACCAATACCGCGACATGACCACCTGGACCTTCGGAGAGATACCGGAAAGTCTAGGTGGCGATTTGTCGGGGAGCTGTCAAAACAGTGTCAAAGAGTCGGTTGGTTCACAATCAGTAGTGGTACCACTTCAGTTCCAGCATGACCTCGTTCTGTGCCGTCGCCAGGTGACTGAACTCGCGCGAGGCGCTCAGGCGCAGCCCCAGGTTCTGGCTGATTTCCCACTGCTGGTTCAGGCTCACGCTGCGTCGTACCTCGCCATTGCTGAAGTAATCCCCCTTGGCTTCGAGCGTCATGTTGCCCAGGCCATTGCGCCATAGCAGCCCGCCGTTGAACCCCGCCGCCGGCGCGATGAACTGGGCAAAGTCGTTGTGGTGCTCGACCCGCAGCGTGCCCAGGGCAAAGCCCAGCAGCCCGTCCGCCAGCTGCCAGGTGCCACCCGCTCCGCCGTTCACATGGCTCACCAGCACTTCGTCGTCATGCTTGCCCGGCACCCGTTCCAGCCCGCTGGCTACCTGCCACGACCACGGCTGGAGCAACGCGTTGCGCGGGGTCAGCGAGCGGATGGTTGCCAGGTCCAGGCGCTGTACCTGCCAGTCGTTACCTTCGTACTGGCGCACCTTCAATTGCAGGATCTCGATCTGCGCCCCCAACGGGAAGCCGTAGGCGTTGTCGTTCAGGTCGTGGTAGGCCATGCGCAGGCCGTATTCGGCGTAGGCGCGGTCCTCGCGGGTGCCCACGCCCAGCTGCCAGGTGCGCGAGTCGTGGCCGTCCTCGGGCAGGCCCGGGCGCTCGATCTGTAGGGGCGGTGGCGGGTTGCTGTTGATCGCCCGCAGCAGTTCGAAACTGCGCTTGGCCTGCCCAGGGTCGCGCTCCTGGCCATTGGCGCGGTAACGCTCCAGGCGGTACGCGGCATCCTGCACCAGCGCTTGGCGCTGGCGGGGCAGGGCCTTGAATTCGCGGCTCTGCAGTTGCGCGGTGTCGGCGCTTACAGCCAGCACCTGGCGCTTTTCGTCGTGATCGAGCGGCTCGGCCCGGGCCAGCAGTTCACGTTCGCGGGAGGGACGGTACGTCTCGCTGGCGACCAGGCCGGATTGCTTCACGGCCTTCACCGTGTCGGTGGGGATGGCGGTCAGCGGGAACTGTGAGGTCAGGTCCAGGCTCGGCCGGGCCACTTGCAGCAGCTCCAGCAGGCGATACGAGCAGTTTTCGTCGAAGAAGAAGTAGTCGAACTGGATCTGCTTCAGCTCCCACACATGTTCGACCATGCGCCCGGTCTCTGCTGGCGTCAGGTCCAGCTGGTATTCCCACAGGTCGCGGTTTTCCAGGCTGCGGTACTCGGAGAGTTTTTCCTGGTAGGGCATCAGCGCGAACAGGCCCGGATAGCCGCCCATGAGGCCTTTCCAGGCATACAGGATGCTGTTGTCGCTGCCTTCGATGTAGGCGCCGAAGTTGATCGCGTAGCTCAGCAGCGTGGTGTCGTCGCTTCGGGTTTTCGACTGGTCGATACGCAGCAAGGTATGGCCGAACATCGAGGACGGGCTGTTCAGGTAGGCCGCCGGGAAGATCAGCGCCGCGCTGTGCGGGTCGATCGACTGGTACCAGGTGTTGAATTCCTGGCAGGCCGGCTGTGGCAAGTCTTGCAGGTCGAGCTGTTCACGCAGCCAGCGGGTGCGCGCGGGGAACCGGCACTGGGCGTGCTGGTCGCCGAGGCTGGCCGGGGCGTACAGCGCTTCGACCGTGGCTTGCAGCTCGTGGTCGGGATGCTGCGCGCCGTCCTCGGCGAGGAAGAATGCGTCATCATCGACATAGCTGCGCCAGCCACCGAGCTTGGCGGTTTCGTAATGGCCCAGGGCAATCCAGTAGGGGGTGTTGGCCAGTTGCTGGAGACGGCCGTGGTCCAGCAGCGGTGCGGCATGTACAGGGGCGCAGGCACACAGCGCCAGGGAAACGAGGCGTTTGAGCATGTCGGGCAACTACTTCTTAACGATGCCGGAAAAAGGCGAAACCCGCCCCGGAGCCGGGGCGGGAGCAGCTGCGCTTAGGCCTCGGTAGCGTATTTGGCCAGGCGTGGATCGTTCTTCAGAACGGCCAGGGTGTTGCTGTGGACCGTTTCGGCAGTGACGTCGGCACTGCTGAAGATCTGGTTGAAGTGCTGGTGGGTGACGGCTGCGAAGTAGCCGCGGTCTTCCGGGGCCACGCCGAGTACCACGGCATAGGTGGTCAGTGCTTCGCCCTGGCCCATGGCCATGTCTTCGGACAGCTCGTTCATCATGCCGTTCATGGCGAACCAGGACTTGCCGCCGTAGGTCAGCGAAGCCTTGGTCGAGCAACCGTTGGTGCCGGACGTCATGCCGAACGTGGCGTTACCGGAGGTGCCGTTGGTGGTGGAAGCCAGGAAGTGTGCCGGAGTGCCGCGCTGGCCTTCGAACAGCATGTTGCCCCAGCCGCAGTTCGGGCCGCCTGGCGCTTCGGCCATGGCGTTAAGCGAAACCACGGTGAACAGAGTACCCAGAAGAATCCGTTTCATAGCATTTGTTCTCTATTTGACTTAACCAAGGGTCAGGGTTTCTGGCAACTCGGTTGCCAGGTCGGGAAAGCTTTTCACCCACCCGCGCAGCTTGGAGTTTAGGCACGATCTAAAGGTTGCGTTGCTGATTGCGAAAAATTTGCTGCCGGATGACCCGCTGCGGCTGCGAGATAAAGTCCCGTGGAGCCTTGCAAGGCGCGCGCGGGCAGCGCCAGAATGCTGCGTATCTGCCCCGCCGAAGTAAGGAAACCCAATGCCCGATCCTGTCGCTGCGCGCCTGCGTCTCGCGCCTGAAGCCCTGACCCGGCGTTTCTCCCCCGAGCAGTTTGCCTTTACCAACACCGACGATCTGGAGCCGTTTCGCGGAGTCCTGGGCCAGGAGCGTGCTGTCGAGGCCCTGCAGTTCGGCGTGGCCATGCCGCGCCCCGGCTACAACGTGTATGTGATGGGCGAGCCCGGCACCGGCCGTTTCTCGTTCGTCAAGCGCTACCTCAAGGCCGAGGGCAAGCGCCAGCAGACCCCGTCCGACTGGGTCTATGTCAACCACTTCGACGACACCCGCGAACCGCGCGCGCTGGAGTTGCCGTCCGGCAGCGCCGGGGCGTTCATTGCCGACATGAACGGGCTGATCGACAACCTGTTGGCGACCTTCCCGGCGGTGTTCGAGCACCCGTCCTACCAGCAGAAGAAAGGCGCCATCGACCGCGCCTTCAACCAGCGTTACGACCGTGCCCTGGATGTGATCGAGCGTGCCTCGCTGGAAAAGGACGTGGCCCTGTACCGCGACGCCAGCAACGTCGCCTTCACCCCGATGGCCGACGGCAAGGCCCTGGATGAAGCCGAATTCGCCCAGCTGCCGGAAGAAGTGCGCGAGCAGTTCCACGAAGACATCGCCCTGCTCGAGGAACGCCTGAACGAAGAGCTGGCCAGCCTGCCGCAATGGAAGCGCGAGTCGAACAACCAGCTGCGCCAGCTTAACGAAGAAACCATCACCCTGGCCCTGCAGCCGTTGCTGGCACCGTTGTCGGAAAAATACGCGGAAAACGCGGCGGTCTGTGCCTACCTGCAGTCGGTGCAGTTGAACCTGCTGCGGACCGTGGTCGAGCAGCTGGTGGACGACAGCAAGACCGACGCCGTCGCACGCAAGCTGCTCGAAGAGCAATATGCCCCCAGCCTGGTGGTTGGCCATCACGCTGACGGCGGCGCACCCGTGGTGTTCGAGCCACACCCGACTTACGACAACTTGTTCGGCCGTATCGAATACAGCACCGACCAGGGCGCGCTGTATACCTCGTACCGCCAACTGCGCCCGGGTGCGTTGCACCGCGCCAACGGTGGTTTCCTGATTCTCGAGGCCGAGAAGATGCTCGGCGAGCCCTTCGTATGGGACGCGCTCAAGCGTGCCCTGCAGTCGCGCAAGCTGAAGATGGAGTCGCCGCTGGGCGAGCTGGGCCGCGTGGCCACTGTCAGCCTGACGCCGCAGATGATCCCGCTGAACGTCAAGCTGATCATCATCGGTTCGCGCCAGCTGTACTACGCGTTGCAGGACCACGACTCGGACTTCCAGGAGATGTTCCGGGTGCTGGTGGACTTCGACGAAGACATGCCCATGGTCGACGAGAACCTCGAGCAGTTTGCCCAGTTGCTGCGCACCCGTACCAATGAAGAGGGCATGGCGCCGCTGACCAGTGATGCCGTGGCGCGCCTGGCCACCTACAGCGCCCGCCTGGCAGAGAACCAGTCGCGCCTTTCGGCGCGTATCGGTGACCTGTTCCAGCTGGTCAGCGAAGCCGATTTCATTCGCCAGCTGGCCAGTGACGAAATGACCGACGCCGGCCATATCGAACGTGCACTCAAGGCCAAGGCCACCCGCACCGGGCGAGTTTCGCAGCGGGTGCTGGACGACATGCTGGCCGGCATCATCCTGATCGACACCGAAGGCGCGGCCATCGGCAAGTGCAACGGCCTGACCGTGCTGGAGGTGGGCGACTCGGCGTTCGGCATGCCGGCGCGTATCTCCGCCACCGTGTACCCGGGCGGCAGCGGCATCGTCGACATCGAACGTGAGGTCAACCTCGGCCAGCCGATCCACTCCAAGGGCGTGATGATCCTCACCGGCTACCTGGGCAGCCGTTATGCCCAGGAATTCCCGCTGGCGATCTCGGCGAGCATCGCCCTGGAGCAGTCCTACGGCTACGTCGACGGCGACAGCGCCTCGCTGGGCGAAGCCTGCACGCTGATCTCGGCCTTGTCGCGCACGCCGCTCAAGCAATGCTTCGCCATCACCGGTTCGATCAACCAGTTTGGTGAAGTGCAGGCGGTGGGTGGGGTCAACGAGAAGATCGAAGGCTTCTTCCGCCTGTGCGAGGCGCGTGGCCTGACCGGTGAGCAGGGGGTGATCATCCCGCGCGCCAACGTCGCCACGCTGATGCTCGACGAGCGCGTGCTGCAGGCCGTGGAGAACGGCATGTTCCACGTCTACGCGGTAAGCCAGGCCGACGAGGCGCTGAGCCTGCTGGTGGGCGAGGAGGCCGGGGTGCTGGATGACAAGGGCCAGTTCACCGAAGGCAGCGTGAACGCCCGGGTGGTGGAGCGCCTGCGCGAGATTGCCGAGATGATCGGTGAGGAAGAAATCGAGAAGGCGGAGAAAGAGCGCCTGGAAGAGGTGATTGCCCAGGCCAAGCCGGCCTGAGTCAATAAACTGGCGCTGGCGGCGAAGTGCTACCGTTCAGCGCCAGTTTTCCAACTTTGCATGCCGTTCTTCTATGCTGGAACTTAAGGACGGTATCAGCGTTCAGGATGGAAACAGCCTGAGTCCAGGCTGAACAAGGCTCTCTGGAGGGGACGCGGCCATGCGCAACCTCAGCCTCACACGCCAGTGCCTGGGCCTGGTGACCCGTATCGAATGTTGCATCCGACCGTTGGCCGGGGACAACGGTATGTGGACGCTGCTGTTCGCTGCCGGAATGGCCGGTGAACAGCCTTCCGCGATCAAGGCCCAGGGGCCGTTTCATGGGCCGCTGGTGGCCGAGTCGGTATTGAATGCCATCGTCGACAGCCTGACCTTGCATGGCTACCAGGTGGCCGAGGACCCGCAGATCTGGTGTTTGCACCTGCAGGCGCAACTGCGGCGGATCAATGGCGACCGCTGCCGTAACCTCGGGGATTTCCAGTTCCATCCTGAAACCTGAACGAATTGCCGGGGCTGCAGCGCAGCCCCGTTCAGCGGGCTTTTGCTGTCACAGGTGGCTGGCTATACTCGCCGTCGCTTTTTAGTCACCTGATGAGTCCCAATCCTCCATGGAACGTATCCTCGAAAACGCGATGTATGCCTCGCGCTGGCTGCTCGCACCGATCTACTTCGGCCTGTCCCTCGGCCTGCTGGCCCTGGCGCTGAAATTCTTCCAGGAAGTGGTCCACGTCCTGCCCAACGTCTTTGCCCTGAGCGAAGCCGACCTGATCCTGGTGATCCTGTCGTTGATCGACATGTCGCTGGTCGGTGGCCTGCTGGTGATGGTGATGATTTCCGGCTACGAGAACTTCGTCTCGCAGCTGGATATCGACGAGAGCAAGGAAAAGCTCAACTGGCTGGGCAAGATGGATTCCTCGTCGCTGAAGATGAAAGTCGCGGCGTCGATCGTGGCCATTTCGTCCATCCACCTGCTGCGGGTGTTCATGGATGCACAGAACATCTCCACCGATTACCTTATGTGGTACGTGATCATCCACATGACCTTCGTGGTTTCGGCGTTCTGCATGGGCTACCTGGACAAGCTCACCAAGCACTGAGCCCACGGTTGGCGCGGTTCGTGCGGGAGCGACACAAGGCCGCTCCTGCAGGAATTGCGCTGCTTGCTGCTGGCAACTGACCAGCGGCGTCAGTCATGACTTGTGTATTCGCCGTTTCTGTACAAAAAATGAGCTTTCATGCGTGGTTCCCGTCCCGAGGTGCTCTCATGAACCTGCATCAGCTCAACACCGAGGCCAGGTCTGGCCATGTCGACGAACTGAACCTGATCGCCATCGAAGGCGGTGACTACCTGCTCGAGGCCCGGGTCAAAGGCCACGCCCATCCACTCTCGGACGCCCACGGCCAGCGCTTGCGCGTGCACTCGGTTGAGGATGCGCGCAAGCTGCTGCAAACCATTCCCATGGTCTCGATGAACCTGGTGCACTGGTCGGTGCAGGACGAAATGTGTGGCATGGGCACGCACCCGGAAGAAGACCTGAAGGTGCCGATTTCCCAGCGCTCGGCCTGGTAGCTGCTCGCAGCGCCCCAGTGTGCTAGGCTGCTCGCCCTTTTCATCAAGGGCGCGGCTTCACTGCGCCCTGCAGTGGAGCATGACAATGTCCGAACTCAACCTGTCCACCGACGAAACCCGCGTCAGCTACGGCATCGGCCGTCAGCTGGGCGGCCAGCTGCGTGACAACCCGCCACCAGGCGTGAGCCTGGAAGCCATCCTGGCCGGCCTGACCGACGCCTTCACCGGTGCCGACAGCCGCGTCAGCGAAGCCGACCTGTCGGCCAGCTTCAAGGTCATCCGCGAAGTGATGCAAGCCGAAGCGGCCGCCAAGGCCGAAGCCGCTGCTGCCGCGGGCAAGGCATTCCTGGCGGAGAACGCCAAGCGTGACGGCATCACCACCCTGGCCTCGGGCCTGCAGTTCGAAGTGCTGACCGCAGGTGAAGGCGCCAAGCCGACCCGCGAAAGCAACGTTCGCACCCACTACCACGGCACCCTGATCGACGGCACTGTGTTCGACAGCTCCTACGATCGCGGCCAGCCGGCTGAATTCCCGGTGGGTGGCGTGATCGCTGGCTGGACCGAGGCCCTGCAGCTGATGAACGCCGGCAGCAAATGGCGCCTGTACGTACCGAGCGAGCTGGCTTACGGCGCTCAGGGCGTTGGCAGCATCCCGCCGCACAGCGTGCTGGTGTTCGACGTCGAGCTGCTCGACGTTCTGTAACGCCGCGTTTCACGACACAAGGCCGCCCTACAGGGAGCTGTATTCTCCTGCAGGAGCGGCCTTGGGTCGCGATCGAGGGCGAAGCCCTCGCCAGGTTCTTCAGTTCCAGTCTGTTCCCCCAGGGCGCAACGCCCGTGCATAGCAGAACAGAAACAGGTTGCGCACCAGCTCCTTGAGCACCCCCGGTTCACTCGAGTTCAGCCCGCTCATGTCCAGGTCGCCCTGGTCACGCAGCTCGTCGAGCGCTTCTTCTTCAAGCACCGCGCACACTTCGCCGGTTTCCCGATGAAGGATGCGCAGGTAGGGGTGTGGGCGGTCCAGCCAGGCGTCGATCAGATAAGTCATGGCTATTCTCCTTGGATAGCGGCTCCAATGAGAATAATTCTTATTATCTAAATAGCAAGCGCCAATTGGCGGTTTTTGCGGTATCAGACTTTACGCACGAACTCGGACTTCAGCTTCATGGCGCCGATGCCGTCGATCTTGCAGTCGATGTCGTGGTCGCCATCGCAGAGGCGGATGTTCTTGACCTTGGTACCGACCTTGACCACCAGGGAAGAGCCCTTGACCTTGAGGTCCTTGATCACGGTAACGGTATCGCCGTCCTGCAGGATGTTGCCGACCGAGTCCTTCTTCACCACCTCGTCGCTGGCTGCCTCGGCATCGCCGCTGGCCGACCATTCATGGGCGCATTCAGGGCAGATCAGCTGGGTGCCATCCTCATAGGTGTATTCGGAGTTGCATTTCGGGCAGGGTGGCAGAGTGCTCACTTCGGTTCCTCAACAGACAGGCGGTAAAAGCCCGACATTGTAAGAGGTATCGTTGCAGAAGGGATTATGTCCGGACAAAAGCATTCGCGGGCTTGCCCGCTCCCACCGGGATAGCACCACCTCGAGGGTTGTACTTATCCTGTGGAAGCGGGCGAGCCCGCGAATGGAGTTGACGCGATCTATCAGTGAGTACGCGCGACCGCAAACTCGCTTAGCTCAACCAGCGCATCCCGGTACTCGCTGGCCGGCAGCACCTCGAGGCATGCGATGGCGCGCTTCACATAGTCACGCGCCAGCTCGGCGGTGTAGTTCAGCGCACCGGATGCCTCGACCGCCACGCGAATCTGCTCGAGGTCTTCCAGGCCACCCTTCTGGATCGCCTGGCGCACCAGCGCAGCCTGTTCGGCGGTGCCTTCGCGCATGGTGTAGATCAGCGGCAGGGTAGGCTTGCCTTCGGCCAGGTCGTCGCCGACGTTCTTGCCCAGGGTCTGCGAGTCGCCCTTGTAGTCCAGCAGGTCGTCGACCAGCTGGAAGGCCACGCCCAGGTGGTCGCCGAAGGTGCGCAGGGCTTCGCGCTGTTCGTCGCTGGCATTGGCCAGCGCGGCGGCGCTGTGGGTCGAGGCCTCGAACAGCATCGCGGTCTTGCCGCGGATGACCTCCATGTAGACTTCCTCGGTGGTGCTGGCGTCGCGTACCCGCGACAGCTGCAGCACTTCACCCTCGGCAATTACCCGAGTGGCCTTGGACAGGATCTGCATGACCGGCATCGAGCCGAGCTCGACCATCATCTCGAACGAGCGCGAATAGAGGAAGTCGCCCACCAGCACGCTCGGCGCGTTGCCCCACAGGGCATTGGCGGTGGAGCGGCCACGGCGCATGCCGGACATGTCGACCACGTCGTCGTGCAGCAGGGTGGCGGTGTGCAGGAACTCGATGGTCGCGGCCAGCAGGCGCAGGTCGTCGCCTTCGCGGCCCAGGGCCTTGCCGCACAGCAGGACCAGCAAGGGGCGCAGGCGCTTGCCACCGGCGGACGTGATATAGTCGCCGATCTTCGATACCAGCGGCACGCGCGAGGTCAGCTGCTTCTTGATGATCTCGTCGACGGCGCTGAAATCATCAGCCACCGCTCGGTAGAAGGCTTGGGGTTGCATCGGCTGCTCCAGTGAGGTTGCGCGGCATGCTAGGTCGCGGGTCCCGGTGTGTCAAGGCACGGTGCCGCCTGCCCGGGGGCGGGACTTGCAAGCAAAACCGCGGTTGCGTACAATCGCGCACCCTAACTTCCTGGGCAGCACCTGCCTTACGCAATTGCGCCGGGCCGTTCCAGCCCTGTGCAGCCATGCCAGCCAATACTCATCATATAAAGCGCTGGGTGAGCAGGATTATCGGAGAAATACCATGTCTTACGCAGTAATCGTTACCGGCGGCAAGCAGTACAAAGTCGCTGAAGGTGAATTCCTCAAGATCGAAAAACTGGAAGTCGCCACCGGCGAATCCGTGACCTTCGATCGCGTTCTGCTGGTCGCCAACGGTGAAGAAGTCACCATCGGTGCTCCAGTTGTTGCTGGCGCTAAAGTAGTGGCCGAAGTCGTTTCGCAAGGCCGCCACGACAAGGTTCGCATCATCAAGTTCCGTCGTCGTAAGCACCACATGAAGCGCATGGGCCACCGCCAGTGGTTCACCGAGATCAAAATCACCGGTATCCAGGCTTAATCCCCTAGATCCCCTGAATTTATTTGGAGAATTGAACCATGGCTCACAAGAAGGCTGGTGGTAGTACTCGTAACGGTCGCGACTCAGAATCGAAACGCCTTGGCGTGAAGATGTATGGCGGCCAGGTTATCAAGCCAGGCAACATCATCGTCCGTCAGCGCGGCACCGAATTCCACGCCGGCTACGGTGTTGGTATGGGCAAGGATCACACCCTGTTCGCCAAGATCGAAGGCGTGATCAAGTTCGAGAAGAAAGGCGAGTTCAACCGCCGTTACGTGAGCATCGTCGCAGCTTAATCGCGACGTCGCTCCAGAAGCCCCGTCATGCGACGGGGCTTTTTCGTTTGTGGTGAGCCTCTTGCAAAGCTGTTTGTATGGGCTGCCGGCGTGGGTTTCTACGGTCGTACGGGGCCGCCGCGCTCATTTTTGCAAGAGCCTCAGGTTTATCAGTATTCAGCTCGTCGGAAGGCGAGAGGCGGTTTTGAATGAAGTTTGTTGACGAAGTATCCATTCGGGTCAAGGCCGGTGACGGTGGCAACGGTTGCATGAGCTTCCGTCGCGAGAAGTTCATCGAGAACGGTGGTCCCAACGGCGGTGACGGTGGCGACGGCGGCTCGGTGTACATGGTCGCCGACGAAAACCTCAACACCCTGGTCGACTATCGCTACACCCGTCACCACGAGGCCCAGCGTGGCGCCAACGGTGGCAGCACCGACTGCACCGGCAAGAAGGGTGACGACCTGTTCCTGCGCGTACCGGTCGGCACCACCGTGATCGACGCTTCCACCCAGGAAGTGATCGGTGACCTGGTTACCCCGGGGCAGAAGCTGATGGTCGCCCAGGGCGGCTGGCACGGCCTGGGCAACACCCGTTTCAAGTCCAGCACCAACCGTGCCCCGCGCCAGACCACCCCAGGCAAGCCGGGTGAGCAGCGCGACCTGAAGATGGAAATGAAAGTGCTGGCCGACGTTGGTCTGCTGGGCTTGCCGAACGCCGGCAAGAGCACCTTCATCCGCTCGGTTTCGGCGGCCAAGCCGAAAGTGGCCGACTACCCGTTCACCACCCTGGTACCGAACCTCGGCGTGGTCAGCGTCGACCGCTGGAAGAGCTTCGTCATCGCCGACATTCCCGGCCTGATCGAAGGCGCTTCCGAAGGTGCCGGCCTGGGTATCCGCTTCCTCAAGCACCTGGCGCGTACCCGCGTGCTGCTGCACCTGGTGGACATGGCGCCGCTGGACGGCAGCAGCCCGGCCGATGCTGCCGAAGTCATCATCAACGAGCTGACCCAGTTCAGCCCGTCGCTGGCCGAGCGTGAGCGTTGGCTGGTGCTGAACAAGGCCGACATGGTCATGGATGACGAGCGCGACGAGCGCGTCAAGGAAGTGGTCGAGCGCCTGCAGTGGGAAGGCCCGGTCTACGTGATTTCGGCTATCGCCAAGCAGGGCACCGAGAAGCTCAGCCACGACCTGATGCGCTACCTCGAAGACCGCGCCGACCGCCTGGCCAATGACCCGGCCTACGCCGAAGAGCTGGCCGACCTCGACCAGCGCATCGAAGACGAGGCGCGTGCCCAGCTGCAGGCCCTGGACGACGCCCGCACCTTGCGTCGGACTGGCGTCAAGAGCGTGCACGACATCGGCGACGATGACGGTTGGGACGATGATTTCGAGGACGACGAAGACGGCCCGGAAATCATTTACGTGCGCGACTGACCGGTTGCAGTACACTAAACGCCGCTCTCGGGAGCGGCGTTTTTGTATCCACGGTATCTACAGATTCGACATAGGTTGGAAGAAGATGCGAAGCAAGGTGACGGGCGCCAGGCGCTGGGTCGTGAAGATTGGCAGTGCGCTGCTGACCGCCGATGGCAAAGGCCTCGACCGCGGTGCCATGGCCGTTTGGGTCAAGCAGATGGTTGCGCTGCGCGAGGCAGGCGTGGAGTTGGTTCTGGTCTCCTCCGGGGCCGTGGCTGCCGGCATGAGCCAGCTGGGCTGGACTTCGCGACCGAGTGCGATGAACGAGCTGCAGGCGGCCGCCTCGATTGGCCAGATGCGCCTGGTACAGGCCTGGGAATCGAGCTTCGGCGAGCACGGCAAGCACACTGCGCAGATTCTTCTCACCCATGACGACCTGTCCGACCGCAAGCGCTACCTGAACGCGCGCAGCACCTTGCGTACGCTGGTCGACCTGGGCGTGGTGCCGGTAATCAACGAAAACGACACCGTGGTCACCGACGAGATCCGCTTCGGCGACAACGACACCCTGGCAGCGCTGGTGGCCAACCTGGTCGAGGCCGACCTGCTGGTGATCCTCACCGACCGCGATGGCATGTTCGACGCCGACCCGCGCAACAACCCCGAAGCCCAGCTGATCTACGAAGCCCGCGCCGATGACCCGGCGCTGGATGCGGTGGCCGGCGGCACCGGTGGTGCCCTGGGCCGTGGCGGCATGCAGACCAAGCTGCGCGCCGCACGCCTGGCGGCCCGTTCCGGTGCCCATACCATCATCATCGGTGGCCGCATCGAGCGCGTGCTGGACCGGCTCAAGGCCGGTGAGCGCCTGGGTACCCTGCTGTCGCCAGAGCGTGGCATGCTCGCGGCGCGCAAGCAGTGGCTGGCGGGCCACCTGCAGACCCGTGGCACCCTGGTGCTGGACGCTGGTGCGGTGCAGGCCCTGCGCCAGGCCAACAAGAGCCTGCTGCCGGTCGGCGTGAAGACCGTGCAAGGCAGCTTCCGCCGCGGCGAGATGGTGGTCTGTGTTGGTCCTGACGGCCATGAAGTGGCGCGCGGCCTGGCCAACTACAGTGCCCTGGAGGCGCAGAAGATCATCGGCCAGCCATCGGATGCCATCGAAGGTATCCTCGGCTACATCGCGGAGCCCGAGCTGGTGCACCGCGACAACCTGGTTCTGGTCTGAGGGTGGGTACGTGCTGAAAAGGATGATTGCCGTGGCGGCACTGGCCTTGCCGATGCTGGCCGGGGCCGAGGAAATCGGCCAGGTGTCCACCGTGTTCAAGTTCCTCGGGCCGAACGACCGGATTGTCGTCGAGGCGTTCGACGACCCCAAGGTCGAGGGCGTGACCTGCTACCTGTCGCGGGCCAAGACCGGCGGCGTGAAGGGCGGGCTGGGGCTGGCGGAAGACCGGGCCGAGGCATCGATTGCCTGCCGTCAGGTGGGGCCGATCAACTTCAAGGGTGAGCTCAAGGATGGCGAGGAAGTGTTCAAGGAACGCACCTCGCTGGTGTTCAAGACCATGCAGGTGGTGCGCTTCCTCGACAAGAAGCGCAATACCCTGGTGTACCTGGTGTACAGCGACCGCATGATCGAAGGCAGTCCGCAGAATGCGGTGACGGCGATACCGATCCTGCCTTGGGCGCATTGATCGCCTGGTAGAACCTGGGAGGCCTTTGGCCTCCATCGCGACACAAGGCCGCTCCTACAGGGATTCGCTTATTCCGGTGATACGCGAATCCCTGTAGGAGCGGCCTTGTGTCGCGAAAGGGCCGCAAAGCGGCCCCACACTCTCTGTCAGGCCAACTCCTCGGCCTGATCTTCGCGCACAACCGCCTTCACTTCATCCCGACGGCTGATGTACTTCCAGTCCGCCTCGTCGATGTAGATGCCGTTCGGCCCGCTGCCACCTTCCAGGTCGATTGCCACGCGCGCCGACACCTGCGGCTTCACGCTCGCCAGAATCGGCACGAAGCCCAGCTGCAGGCTGGTCTCCAGCAGCGCGGCCTGGTTGCGTTCGTCGATGTCCGCCGCTTCGTCCAGGTAGTACGGCAGGCGGATGCGCCCGGCCAGGTCACGGTCCATCAGGTGCAGCAACAGGTACATGTTGGTCAGCGCCTTGATGGTCATGGTGGTGCCGTTGGATGCCGCGCCGTCGATGTCGGCATGGATCACCGGCTGGCCGTTGACCTTGGTGATCTCGAACGCCAGTTCGAACAGGTCCTTCAGGCCCAGCTGGTTGTGGTTGGCCGCCACCAGCCGTGCCAGGTACTCCTTGGCTTCTTCGTTCTTGTTGTCCTGCTCGGCGCTCTGGGTCAGGTCGAACACCGACAGGGTCTCGCCCTCTTCGTACTGGCCGGCGCTGTGGATGATCTGGTCGATGTGCTTGAGCGCCTCCTTGTTCGGCGCCAGTACCACGCGGAAGCTCTCCAGGTTGGAGACCTGGCGTCGGTTGATCTCGCGGTTGAACAGGGCCAGCTGATGCTCGAGGCTGTCGTAGTCGCTACGGATGTTGCGCAAGGTCCGGGCGATGTCGGTGACCGCGGCGCGGCGGGCCTTGGCCAGGGTCAGGGCCTCGTCGGTGCGGTGCGCGTAGGCGTTTACCAGCAGCTGCAGGCGGCGCTCCATGTCGTCTTCGCTGTCGAACTTGGCCACGCCCTTCAGGCGCACCTGGGCGTACAGCGCCTCGATCTGGTTGTCCACCCGCTGCAGGCTCTGCCAGCTGTCCTGGTAGTCGTTGAGCAGCGGCAGCAGGTTGTCCATCGAGTCGTCGATGGCCTCCATGTACGGCGTGCCGAAGGGCAGGTCGGCCGGTAGCAGCTGGCGACGGCGCAGGGCGTCCTCCAGGGTGCGCTGCTTGGCCTCGAGGTCGCCGATCTGGCGGCCGACCAGCTGCAGCTTGGCCGACAGCTGCTGGACGCGTTCGGTGAAGGCATCGCTGGAGCGCTTGAGTTCGTCCTGGGCGGCTTCCAGCTGGGCCAGCTGTTCCAGCTTCTCGGGCTCCTCGGCGGCCAGGGTTTCGCTGCGGCGGAAGTCTTCCAGTGCTTTCTGCGCGTCCAGCACCTGCTGGTACAGGGCTTCGGTCTGCGCCTTGGACGCGGAGCGGTCGGCGGCGACGGCCTGCTGGGTCTTGAGCTGCTTGAGCTCTTTTTCCAGGCGCTCCTTCTGGTCGCGCAGGGCGGCGCGGTCGGCCAGGGCCTGCAGCGCCGGCGGGTCGATGTGCGACAGGTCGATGGACAGGCCGGGCGCCTCGAAACGCTCGCCCTTGAAGCCGTCGAGCACCGCTTCCAGCGATTTTACCCACAGCTCGCTGTCATCCAGCTCGATGCCTCGGTCGCCCAGCGGCAGGCTGAACAGGGCCCCGTTGAACAGGCGCATCAGGCGGTCGACGTCCTGTTGCGAGAACTCTTCGCGCAGGCGCGCGTAGCTGTTGTTGTCGGCGTGGTCGAGCTGCTGGCGCACCTGCTTCAGGCGTTTTTCCAGGTCGCGTACGCGTTCGTCCAGGTCCTCGGCGCTGAACTGCCGCGACTGGGCCAGGGCGCCGGCCAGTTCGTCGTGGGCGTCCTTGGCCGCCAGCAACTGCTGTTCGAGGACCTTGACGTCATCGACCAGGGCAAAGCGGTGCTTGAGCACCGACAGCTCGCCCAGCCAGCGCTGGATACCGGTGATTTCCCGCTCCAGGCGCATCAGTTCCTGGGTGCCGCCACGCTGGTCGTTCTGCAGGCGGTCCTGCTCGCCACGGTAGTGCTCGGCCTGGATCACCAGCTCTTCCTTGCGCGCCATGGCGTATTCCTGCCAGGTCGCCAGCAGGGTATCGAGCACGGGTGAAATGCGGTGCAGCTTGCCGCGCAGGATGTCGCGCTGCGCCACACCACCGGCCAGGGCCTCGACCAGCGGGCCGGCGGCGACCAGGGCGTTGTA
This sequence comes from Pseudomonas sp. SMV7, assembly GCF_052041995.1. Lineage (NCBI taxonomy): Bacteria > Pseudomonadati > Pseudomonadota > Gammaproteobacteria > Pseudomonadales > Pseudomonadaceae > Pseudomonas > Pseudomonas sp. SMV7. The sequence goes on from NZ_JBKGGT010000017.1 coordinate 85,110, forward strand.
GTCCTGCTCCATGCGGCGTACGTCGCGGAAGGCCTCTTCGCACGCGGCAATGTAGTCGACACTGCCGGAGCGCAGGCTGTGCTCGAAGGCGTCGAGGAACAGCTGCTTGAGCTTGGCGGCAGTGATCTCGCGCATGTGCAGCAGGTTGATGAACAGCGCGCGGAAGGTTTTCAGGCTTTGCTCGCTGGTCGAGCGCAGCGGGATCATGGTCAGGTCCAGCGGCACCGAGGTATGGCCGCCGACCAGCAGCCGGCGCAGCTCGTCCGGCTTCACTTCATAGGCCTTGATGCCCAGCCGTTCGAGGTTGGTGAACAGCTCTTTCTGGCGCAGGCAGGTGTCGTTCTTCTGGTAGTGGGCCAGGTCCAGCTCGCCCTTGTAGGCGAAGAACTGGTGGCCGAAACCGCCGCCCGGGCCACGCCCGACCACGCCGATCACGTGCGGGCCGTGGGGCAGGCTCAGCTCGCAGAGAATGTACGAGGTGTCGCTGGCGAAGTAGAAGCGGCGCGACTGCTCCAGGCTGTACTTGCCGAAGCTCATGTCCGACATGCGTGCCAGGATCGGGAACTGCAGGGCGTTGATCGACGCCGATTTACCCAGGTTGTTGGCACCGTAGACCGACAGCGGCTGTTCCAGCGGGAACAGGCCAAGGCTGTAGCCTGCGGTGTTGAGCAGTGCGAAGCGGCGAATGCCGTAGCGTTCCTGGCTCATGCGTCAATCTCCTGTTGCTCTTCGCGGATCGCCCGGGCCAGGGCTTCCTCTTCGCTTTCCTCGCCCTCGAAGGGGCTGAGGTCGAGCGGGTCGTCGGTGCGGTTGAGTTCTTCGGGGCTTTCTTCCTCGACCAGCACCGGGGTCGGCAGTGGCAGGTCGCTGTGCAGGGTGGCCGCCAGGTCGCGGTCCTGCTGCACGGCCAGGCACACGTCGAGGAAGCGGTGCATCGGCGGCAGGAAGCGGTAGATACCGCCTTCCTCGAAGGCGAAACCGAGCTGGGTCATGCGCCGCAGGATTTTTTCTTCCAGCTCGTCCACGGTCTGCACTTCAGCCTGCAGGAACAGGTCGCGGTACTTGTCCAGCAGCGATGGCAGTTCGTCGCGGCCGATGCTGCCGCCGTCGAGCACGGCCATCGGGTCGCGGCCCTGGTCGGCCAGGTGCTCGACCAGGATGAAGGTGAACAGCGACAGGCGCTGCGCGGTCTTGTTGACCTGCGCGGCGCTCATGTCCGGCACGAAGTAGTAGAAGCCACGGGTGTCGCACACCAGTTCGAAGCCCAGAGCCTTGAACAGGGTGCGGTACTGGTCCTGGAAATTGGACAGCTGGGCGTACAGCTCGGGGTCGCGGCGGCTGACATGGAAGCCTTTGAACAGCTCGCGGAAGATCGGCGCGAGCTGGGACAGTTCGGAAAGATCAAGATGCATGGGCTGGGCTCGCGTTGGTTTCGGTAGACGCAGTGGCGTCTTCGCGGCTGGAGGTCAGGGCGAACGAGCGCAGGCTGACCAGGTGTTCCTGGGTGGTGTATTCGCGGCGGTCGAGGCGCTCGCGCTTGAAGCGCTTTTCCCGCGACAGGCGCGAGAACCAGTACAGCAGTTCGTCGGTGGCGCTTTCCGGTTCCTGCTCCAGCAGCCAGACCATCAGGTCGGGCAGCGGCAGGGCCTGTTCGCAGCGTTCGGCCATTTCCTTGACCGTGCGCGGCGCACGCGGCAGGGCGCCGGACTGGGTCTTGTGGGCCTTGGGGAAGCGCGCCGGCTTGGGCTCGAAGCGCGCCAGGGCGTAGACGTAGGCTTCAACCTGGCTGGCACTGCCGAGGAAGGTGCTTTGCGGGCGGGTGAACAGCGGCATCGCGGCTTGCGGCACGGCGTCGATGCCCTTGCGCCGGATCACCGACAGGGCCAGCGCGGCGCCGCGGGTCACGGCGTTGTGGCGGCGGGCTTCTTCACGCAGCGGCAGCAGCAGTTCGCGGGCGTGGCGCAGGGTCAGCTGGGCACTGGTCTGCATTTCCAGGATGCGCGCGTGGGTGCGCAGCAGCATGTCGTCGTCGACCAGATGACCCAGGCGCGCCTGTTCGCCAAGCAGCTTCAACAGCACCGTCTCGACCTTGCGCACGCCCTGCTCGAAGGCGCCGTCGGCGTTGACCAGCTGGATCATCGGCTCGACGTATTCGTCCCAGGTGGCGAGGACTTCGGCATAACGCTGGCGCAGCGGGATCTGGCGGTTGCTGGTCTTGGCCCGTTCAGCCACGGCCACCAGTGCCTGCTCGTCATTGTCGAGTTTTTTCAGCACATCGCGCACGCGCATGTCGAGCAGGCGCAGCTGGCGCGCCAGGTCGTCGCTGTCGCGGTTGTCGAAGGCATCCTGGATATGCCCGGCCAGGCGCTCCAGGTGGCGCAGGTAGGCTTCGATCTCCAGGCACAGGCCCAGCCGGTGTTCGCGGCGCAGGTAGGCGAGGAAGTCGTGGATCTGCGCATTGAGCTCGAAACGGTTCGGGCTCTTGGCCACCGGGACCAGGATGTCCAGGCGGATCCATACGTCGAGCAGCTGGGTGATGTCCTGCGGGGTGCTCTCGACCTGCTGGCGGGCGATATGCTGGCGCAGTTCGACCAGGCTCAGGGTGCCCTGGTCGAAACGCTCGCACAGCGGCTCGATCAGGGCCCAGTGTTCGGCTAGGGCGCGCAGGACGCGCTTGGGTTCGATCATTGGCTTCGACTCGTTGCCAAGAAAAAGGGGGCGATTGTACTGCATCCCGAGGGGAGGTTTTCACCCCTTGGTCTGTAATGAGAGATAACCTTTGCTTCCATAAGGGATTCACTGGCCTCTTCGCGGGCTCGCCCGCTCCCACAGGTCCTCCATGCACCTCAAACTGTGGGTGATACCTGTGGGAGCGGGCGCGCCCGCGAATGCGCCGGCACAGGCATCAAAAATCCGCCGACCAGTTGCGGCACTCGAATGCCAACAGCGTTAGAATGCGCAATTGTCTTCACCCCTCGGGACCCCGCACCTTGCTCACCGAACCCCGTCGCCGCGCCTACCTTTCCGCCATGCAAGTGGTGCACTGGCTGCCGCGCGCCGAACTGCCGTTCGCCGCACCGTCACGGCCCGAGCTGCTGCTGCCGGTGGCACCGGTCGAAGACCTCGATGTCGAAGCCAGGCCCGCCCCCGCCGCCAACGAAGTGCCCGCCGCCCCGCAGGCGCGCGCCGGCGAGCGCCCGAAGATCGAGATACCGCGCCCGACCAGTGTGCCCAAGCCGGCCGCCAAAGCCGCCGAGGCCGAGGAGCCGGTCGCAGCTGCGCGCCCGGCACCCGTACCGCCCCCGCGCTTCTCGCTGCAGCTGCTGCGCGCCGGCAGCTGTTTGCTGCTGGTGGAATTGGCCACCGGCCAGCCGTTCCAGAGCCGCGATCCGTCCTACCTGCTGCTCAAGGACATGCTGCGCGCCGCCGGCCTGCCGGATGCCCCGCAGATCATCGGCGAACCGGTGCGCTGGCCGCTGCTGGTGCGCGGCAACCTGGACCAGGGCCCGGAAGCCGCGGGCGACTTTGTCCGCGGCTTTGTCCAGGCACGCCTGGAAGACGCCCCGTGCGCCTGCCTGTGGCTGGTCGGCCTGCCGGCGCTGCGCTTTGCCGCCAATGCCGACAGCGACGCCTATTACCAAACCCTGACGCTCGACGGCCTGGGCGACGCCTGGGCCTTGCCGGGCCTTGAACTGTTGATGGACGAGCCGCAGCGCAAGGCGGACGTCTGGAAAGCCATGCGCCAGCTGATGGCGCGCTGGAAGAGCGTTGAATGAGTGACTCGATCAGCTTCCGCCGGATGACCGAGGCGGATCTGGATGCCGTACTTAAAATCGAATACGCCGCGTTCAGTCATCCCTGGACCCGTGGGATCTTTCAGGATGCGCTCAAATCCTATGAAGTCTGGCTGATGTTCGACGGCCAGCAGCAGGTAGGGCATGGCGTGATCAACGTGATCATCGATGAGGCGCACCTGCTCAACATCACGGTCAAGCCGGAAAACCAGGGCCGCGGCCTGGGCCTGCGGCTGCTTGAGCACCTGATGGCCCGGGCTTACCAGCTCAATGGCCGCGAGTGCTTCCTGGAGGTGCGTGCCAGCAACCAGTCGGCCTATCGCCTGTACGAGCGCTATGGCTTCAACGAGATCGGCCGCCGTCGCGACTATTACCCGATCGCCGGCGGCCGTGAGGATGCGCTGGTGATGGCCTGTACCCTGCTCGAAGACTGAGCAGGCCTGCACGGGCCCCTTCGCGGGCATGCCCGCTCCCACAGATGGCATGCAAGGCCTGTGGCCTGGGGGCCGGCTGTGGGAGCGAGCGTGCCCGGGAATAGACGGTATGCCGGTCACAAGCCCTGCGGCTGAGCCTCGACCGGCTTGTCCAGCTCGCGCAGGCTGCGGGTCACGCTGGCGGTGTTGCATTTTGCTGCCGCCTGCTCCGGGGTGTACTTGCGCACCGTACGGAAGAACAGTTCACAGGTCTGCTTTTTCTGCGTTACCTGCCACTTGGTCGCGCAGGCATCCAGCGTCAGCTTGGCATCGGCGCGTTGGTTGCGCCCCATTCCCGCCTGCCAGCAGGCCGCTGTCAGGTCCTGGCCCATCATTTTCAGCCCGGCGGCATCGGCGGCGTCCTGGTCGCCGCCGTGGCTGTCCTTGTCCGCTGCATACCAGATGGCACTGGGGTGGTTGGCGCCCAGCACCGGCACCTTGGCCCCGGCCTGCGGGCTAATGCTGACCAGGCCCAGCACATTCAACTGCGGGCCATATTGCTGCTGGATCCAGCTGCGCACCGGCGCGCCGAAGGCAACCATCGGCAGCGGTTTGGCGGGGTTCTGCAGGGTCATCTCGCTGACCATGCGCACCTGGTAGTCCTTGAAGTAGCTGTAGGTGTCCTTCAGCGTTTCACCGGCGCTGGCCGGCGCGGCGATGGGGGCGATGTCGATGATGGTCTGGTACGCCGGGGTCTGGCTGGCGTCGACACCGTTGAAGGTCAGCAGTTCGGCCCAGCGGTCGGTGGTGTTGGAGCGCAGGTAGTCCTGGGCCTGGGTCAGCGAGTAGTCCGGCGGGAAGTGCAGCAGCTCGATGCTGCGGCGGTTCTGCAGGGCCATGCCCAGTGGCAGGAACAGGTACCAGTCGTAGGACCATTTGCCGTCCTTGTTCAACTGGGTGGCGCCCTGGTAGGCCAGTTCGCCGGTGTCGAGCAGCTTGCCCAGGGGCTTGGCATAGCTGGCGGGTACACCGCTGATGGTCGCCTGCAGGCGGTCGTTGTCGCGGCTTACCTTTACCTGGGCATCGGCATGGCCATCGCGCCGTACGCTCTGGGTCAGGTAGTGTTCGACGGTCTGTTCCAGGGTCCAGTCGCGATAACAGATGACGTGGCAGTTGTTGGGGAAGGCGAACAGGCGGGTAACGCGCTGGGCGTCGCCCAGGTCGATGCGCGCATCGGCCGCGGCCAGGCCGCTGAAGGCGAGGGCGACGAGGCCCGGTAAGGCAATCTTGTGCATGCTTAACTCCTTGTCGTGCGCCGCCGTGTTTGGCAGCGTGCACATACTGGGGCAGGGGGAGCAGGGATGAAAGGGGCAAGATGGCTTCTGCTGGCGCTGGGCATGCTGGGTGCTGCGGCGCACGCTGATGAGCGTGACCTGTGGATGTTCGCGCAATGGGCCGGGGACCATCAGACCCGGCCATTTCGCCAGATGCTGGTGGACGCCCGGCTGTATGGCGTGGTGCCCATCCACCAGTTGCTGCGTTCGGCCTCGGACTGGCGGCTGTGCCGGGCCTCGCCTTTTGCGCTGCCGCCTGCGAGCCACTGGCCGGCGGTGCGTGCGACGCTGGCGCTGCTCAAGGTGCTCGACCAACAAGGCATCCTGCGCCAGTTCGAGGTGGTATCGGCCTACCGTGACCCTGGCCTGAACCGTTGCGCGGGTGGTGCCGTGGGTAGCGCCCATACGCGCGCCTTTGCGGTGGATATCCTGCTGCCGGCGTGGGCCGATCCCAACCCGCTATGCCGTTTCTGGCAGCAATCCGGCCAGGCCTGGAACATGGGGCTCGGGCGCTACCCGAGCGGGCGCATTCACATTGATACCGCTGGTTATCGCACCTGGGGCGGTGACGGCCGTTCGGGTTCGTCGTTCTGCACCAGGCCCAACTGATTCAGGCAGCTGCGGCATTCGTTCGTCACCCAGGCGGCGAAGCGCTGGCGCTTGTCGCCGTCGTGCCAAGGTAGTGGGCTGAGCAGGTGGTAGGCCGAACCGTCGCGCACAAAGCCGAACGGGGCTTGCAGCTGCCTGTTGGCGAGTTCGTCGCGCACCATCAGGGCCGAAGCCATGGCCAGGCCCAGGCCAGCGCTGGCGGCCTGGATCGACAGGTAGAAGTGCTCGTAGTCGCTGCGTTCGGCATGCCGGGCCTGCTGCCCGCTCAGGCGCAGCCAGGTGGGCCAGGCAGCGGGGCGGGTGCTGCTGTGCAGCAGGCGCTGGCCGTCGAGACTGGCGCTGGTGGCGGGGTGGCCCACCGGGCCGATCCATTCGTCACAGATCTTCACGCTGTGCAGCTGGTTGCCCCAGTGGAAGTCGTCGCGGCGGATTGCCAGGTCGACACCGCTGCGGGTGAAGTCCAGCGGCCCGCCGGCAGCCACCAGGTGCAGCTGCAGGTCGGGGTGGGCGGCATGGAAGCGCGGCAGGCGCGGGATCAGCCAGCGCATGGCGATGGTGGGCTCGCAGGACAGCACCAGTACGTTGTCACGGCCCTGTTGTTGCAGGCGCAGCACAGCGCCTTCGAGCTGCTCGAAAATCGCCTGGGTGGTGTTGTGCAAGGTGCGGCCGGCCGGGGTCAGGAAAATGGCCCGGTTACGGCGCTCGAACAGTTCCACGCCAAGGCTTTCCTCAAGCAGGCGCACCTGGCGGCTGACCGCACCATGGGTGACATGCAGGTGCTCGGCGGCGCGCACGAAGCTTTCGCTGCGGGCGGCGATGTCGAAGTAGCGGAAGGCGTTCAGCAGCGGCAGTTTCATGGCGTCCCTGTTTGCCTGCAGCGGCGAAGACGCCGGCACAGGTTCATGTCATCAGTGAGAAAAACTAGCAGATTTACCTCACGATAAATCGATTTTGCCGAGTACAGAAGCGCTCGATAATCAGCGTATGTGTGCATTTCCATCGTCTATCGAGAGCCCCTCATGACCGAACTCATCGCCATCGCCCTGTTCACCCTGCTGGCTGTCATCAGCCCCGGCGCGGATTTCGCCATGGTCACCCGCAGCAGTTATGCACAAGGCCGCAAGGCCGGGCTGGCTGCCGCCGTGGGCATTGCACTGGGCGTGCAGGTGCATGTGCTGTACACGGTGCTGGGGATTGCCCTCATCATCAGCCATAGCCCGACATTGTTCCTGGCCATGAAAGTGCTCGGTGCGGGTTACCTGGTCTACCTGGGTTACCGGCTGCTGACCCGCAACAGCCAGGCAAGTGTGGGCGGGGAGGTGGGCCAGGCGGGCCTGCTGGTTGCACTGCGGACCGGTTTCCTGACCAATGCCCTCAACCCCAAGACCATGCTGTTCGTGGTCAGCGCCTATACCCAGGTGGTTCAGCCGGGCAGCTCGCTGGCACTGGACTTCGCCTATGGTGGGTTCATGTCAGTCGCCCACTGGGCCTGGTTCAGCCTGGTGGCGGTGTTCTTTTCCAATGCGGTACTGCGCAAGGCGATGCTGGCAAGGCAGCAACTGGTCGACCGGATGATCGGCGTCGCGCTGATCGGCCTGGGCCTGGCCGTGGCGTTCGCCGGGGTGAAGTGAGGGCGGGCGGGTTTTCTGCAGGCAAAGAAAAAGGGCTTACCTTGCGGTAAGCCCTTCGTCTTTGTTTGGTGGCTACACAGGGACTTGAACCCCGGACCCCAGCATTATGAATGCTATGCTCTAACCAACTGAGCTATGTAGCCGATGGCGCGCATTATTCTCTTGAACGCCCCCCCTGTCAACACTCATTTCAAAAAAAATTTGCACGCTTTCAAAAACTTAGCAGTCAGGCTGGGTTTCTGCCTGGCCTGACGGGATCACGCTGCCGCGACAGCGGGCATTTCGCCCAACGCTGGCGGGGATGTTTGCGGGAAAAGCGCGACTGGGTGGTAAAAAAGGTAGCTAGGTAGCTATCTATTTCCTGATAATCGGATCCCAAACTGCGGACGGAGACTCAGGGACATGGCCACCAGTAGCGCCCCCACAGCATCCACCACGGCGGCGGCGAGCCAAGCCACGCCGCTGGTGATGCGCATCATCGGTTTCTGCGCGCTGGCGCACCTGATCAATGACCTGATCCAGTCGGTGCTGCCGGCGATCTACCCGATGCTCAAGGCCAACTATGACCTGAGTTTCGCCCAGATCGGCATGATTACCCTGACCTTCCAGATCACCGCCTCGTTGCTGCAGCCCTGGGTCGGCTTCTTCACCGACCGCCGGCCCGCACCCAACCTGTTGCCGCTCGGCACGCTGTGCACCTTGGTCGGCATCGTGATGCTGGCCTTCGTCGGCAGCTTCCCCATGATCCTGCTGGCTTCGGCGCTGGTCGGCATCGGCTCCTCGACCTTCCACCCCGAGACTTCACGCATCGCCCGCCTGGCTTCGGGCGGCCGTTTCGGCCTGGCCCAGTCGACTTTCCAGGTGGGGGGCAACACCGGTTCGGCGCTGGGCCCGCTGCTGGCGGCAGCCATCGTCATTCCGTTCGGCCAGAGCCACGTCGCCTGGTTCGGCCTGGCCGCGCTGTTCTTCCTCTGCGTTACCCTGATGCTGCGCAGCTGGTACAAGGACCACCTCAACCAGGCCAAGGCGCGCAAGGCCGTGCAGGCAAGCCACGGCATCTCCCGCACGCGGGTGATCGCAGCGTTGATCGTGCTGGGCTTGCTGGTGTTCTCCAAGTACTTCTACATGGCCAGCTTCACCAGCTACTTCACCTTCTACCTGATCGAGAAGTTCCAGGTGTCGGTGGCCAGCTCGCAGCTGCACCTGTTCCTGTTCCTCGGTGCAGTGGCGGCGGGCACGTTCTTTGGCGGGCCGATCGGTGACCGTATCGGGCGCAAGGCGGTGATCTGGTTCTCGATCCTGGGCGCGGCGCCATTCACCCTGGCACTGCCTTATGCCGACCTGTTCTGGACCACGGTACTGAGCGTGGTGATCGGTTTCATCCTGGCTTCGGCGTTTTCCGCCATCGTGGTCTATGCACAGGAGCTGGTACCGGGCAGCGTCGGCATGATCGCCGGGATCTTCTTCGGGTTGATGTTCGGTTTCGGCGGCATTGGCGCAGCACTGCTGGGGTATGTGGCGGACCTGCGCGGCATCGAATATGTGTATGGGCTGTGCTCGTTCCTGCCACTGTTCGGATTGTTGGCGGTGTTCTTGCCGAGTACCGGCAAGCGCTGATATTGGCGGGGCGCGCAGCCGCCCCGACGATTGACGACCTGGCCCCCTTGGCCTAGAGTGCCGCCTCTTTTCCCCAATCACCTGCGTAGTAGCCACCGCAATGCGCCGTACCCAGTCCCTGCCACACGCCCGCCAGCCTGCCCTCCAGGCCCTGCGCCGTGCGTGGCCGAGTGACACCGTGCTCAAGCGTCGCCGCAGCGTGCTGTTTGCCTTCACCTTCTCGCCACACCTCGCCTGACCTGATCTGCGCTTTCGCGTCGCGCGCCGCCCTGGCGTGCGCGCCTGTGTCTGCACGTCTTTTCGGTTTGCAAGGAGTGGTACATGAACATGCGTTTGCTGGCGGGCCTGTTGTTCGCCGTCTCGGTGGTGGGTTTCAGCCTGGGGGCCAGCCTGCCGTTGGTGTCGTTGCGCCTGCATGAGGCGGGGGCGAGCACGCTGGAGATCGGCATCCTCTCGGCCATCCCGGCTGCGGGCATGATGCTCTCGGCGTTTCTGGTCGATTTCTGCTGTCGCCATTTCACCCGGCGCACCCTCTATCTGCTGTGCTTCAGCCTGTGCACGGTCAGCATCGCCCTGCTCGAATCGGCGTTCGGCTCCCTGTGGCTGCTGGCGCTGCTACGCCTGGGCCTGGGGCTGGGCATGGGTATCGCCATCATCCTCGGCGAATCATGGGTCAACGAACTGTGCCCGGAACATAACCGCGGCAAGATCATGGCCCTGTACGCCACCAGTTTCACCGGCTTCCAGGTGCTCGGCCCGGCCATGCTGGCCGTGCTGGGTGCCGACAGCCCATGGATCACCGCCGTGGTCACGGCCTGCTATGGCCTGGCATTGCTGTGCATCGTGCTGACTGTGCCGAACGACTATGTCGAACACGAAGAGGGCGAAAAAAGCTTCGGCCTGGCCGGTTTCTTCCGCGTGGCGCCGGCGTTGTGCGTAGCGGTGCTGTTCTTCTCGTTCTTCGATGCAGTAGTGCTGTCGCTGCTGCCGGTCTATGCCAGCAGCCATGGCTTCGCCGTGGGCGTGGCGGCGTTGATGGTGACGGTGGTGTTTGCCGGCGACATGCTGTTCCAGCTACCGCTGGGCTGGTTGGCCGACCGGGTCGAGCGTACCGGGCTGCACCTGGCCTGCGGGCTGGTGGCGATGGCGATCGGTATCGCTTTGCCCTGGCTGCTGAACATGACCTGGCTGCTCTGGCCGCTGCTGGTGCTGCTGGGGGCCGTGGCCGGGGGCATCTATACCTTGGCGCTGGTGCTGATCGGGCAGCGCTTCAAGGGCCAGGACCTGGTTACCGCCAACGCCAGCGTGGGCTTGCTGTGGGGTGTCGGCAGCCTGGTCGGGCCGCTGCTGAGCGGCGCGGCGATGGACGTGGCGCCGCATGGCCTGCCAATGGCGCTGGCACTGATGGCCGGCTTGTTCGTGTGCTTTGCCCGGCAGTCGTATCGGCGCGCGGGGCGTTTGCGCGCGTTGGCGGACTGAGGCTGTTCAGGCCGCGCCGATGCTCACCCAATAGCGTGTGTGGTAATCGACCCGCACCGGCAGGCTGCGGGTGAGCAACTGCAGGATCTGCCCGGTGTCGTTCAGCTGGTAGGTGCCGGTCACAGCCAGCCCGGCTACCTCTGGGGCGCAGCGCAGCAGGCCCGGGCGGTAGCGGGCCAGTTCGGCGATGAACTCGCCCAACGGCATTTGTTGCACGCTGAGTACGCCGTCGGTCCAGCCCCACGGGTCGCTGCGCAGCGTCACCGCCTGGAAGCTGCCGCTGGGCCAGACCTGCAAGGTCTCGCCAGGCAGCACCCGACGTGGCGAAGCCGAGGCGGGGAACAGCGTGACATCGCCCCGACGCACCGCCAGCAACAAGCCGTGGTCGTTCTCGCGCAGCAGCAGCTGGCCATCGACGGTGGTCATCGGGCCGACGCGAGTATCGATGCGGAATGGGCGGTTGTCGTTGGGGTTGCTGTCCAGGCTTGCCTCGCCGCGCAGCAGATGCAGCCGGCGTTGCCCGGCGTCGTAATGCAGGTCGATGGCGCTGGCGGTGTTGAGCTGGATGCGGCTGCCATCGCTGCCTTGCAGTTGGCGGCGCTCGCCGGTGGCGGTACGGCTGTCGGCCAGCAGCTGAGGCAGGCCCAACGGTTCGCGCGCGGCCCAGCCCAGGCTGCCGCCCACGGCCAGCACGGCCAACAGCTTGAGGTTGTCGCGCCGGCTGCTGCGCTGCCGCTGGCAGGTATCCAGGGTGCGCCGGCTCAGGTCGTTGGGCAGCCCGGCGAGCTCGTCGCCGAGGCAGCTGACCCGCTGCCAGGCCAGGGGGTTATGCGGATGGCTGGCCAGCCATTGCTGGAACTGCCGCTGCAGACGCGGGCTGGGGCGGTCGAAGCGCAGCTTCACCAGCCAATCGATCGCCTGGTCGACATGCGCCTGCGCGGGCGTGCGGTCAGGCGTCGGCATAGCGCAACCGGTAGCAGGCGCCCAGGGCCTTGGCCAGGTCGCGCTCGATCGTGGCCCGCGACACGTTCAGCCGTTGGGCAATGCGCACGATGCTCAACCCGTCGAGCTGGGCCAGCAGGAATGCCTGCCGAGCACGCGGCTTGAGCTGATGCAAGGCCTGGTCGAGGCGTGCCAGGGTATCGAGTATCAGCAGTCGATCTTCTTCGCTGGGCACATCGGCTTCCGGCAGCTGGGCCAGGCTTTCCTGGAAGGCCCGCTCCAGCGCGCGGCGGCGGAACTGGTCGATCATCAGGCCGCGGGCGATGCTGCTGAGATAGGCGCGCGGCTCCTTCAGTGGCGATACCTGGCGCGCCCGCAACAACCGCACGAAGGTATCCTGGGCCAGGTCGGCGGCCTGTTCGCTGCAACCGACCCGGCTGCGCAGCCAGCTGCGAAGCCAGGAGTGGTGGGCCTGATAGAGCAGAGCGACCTCGGCGGGCTGGAGCATGTCGTTGGTCTGCATCGTGGTGAAGGCCCGATCCCGTGTGCATGCGATTGTGAATGGTTCTCAATTCTATGCGGGGACGGTGCTGCTGAGCAACGTTCTGCGCGCAATTACCGCGCAAGAATCGGCGTTTGCCCGTGGCACGGCTGCGCTAAGCTGGACCTGCACTCGACCTGATGGAGCTGTCATGATCCTCGCCGACCATTCGCCTGATGCCTACCGTGAGGCCACCGACTACCTGGCGGCGCTCGACCCGGACTGGGCACGGCACATCGCCGCGACCGGGCCTTGCCTGCATCAGGCCACGCCGGGGCGTGAACCCTATGAAGTGCTGGTGCGGGCGATTGCCTACCAGCAGCTGCATGCGCGTGCCGCGGAAGCCATTCTCGGGCGGTTGCTGGCACTGTTCCCGGACAACGCGTTCCCAGGGCCGGAGCAGTTGTTGGCGGTTGCCCCGGAAACGATGCGCGCCTGTGGCTTTTCGGCGAGCAAGATGGCCACGGTTCAGGGCATCGCCCGGGGCCGGCTGGAGGGCCTGGTACCGACCCGGGAAGAAGCCATGGCCATGGACGACGAGGCGTTGATCGAGCGGCTGGTGGCGCTGCGCGGGGTGGGGCGGTGGACCGTGGAAATGTTGCTGATCTACAGCCTGGCGCGTGCGGATGTGCTGCCGGTGGACGATTTCGGCGTGCGCGAGGGATACCGGCGGCTGAAGGGGCTGGACAAGGCGCCGACACCGGCGCAGATGCGCTCGTTGGGGGGCGGCTGGCGGCCGTACCGTACCGTGGCGGCCTGGTACCTGTGGCGGGCCTGAAGCAGCGCCTGCACAGGCAACAACCTATCTGGACACTGAACAATGAACCGCTATACCACCCCCGAGCAACGCTGGCAAGCCGTAGAATCGCGTGACAGCGCCGCCAGTGGCCACTTCGTCTACGCCGTACGCACCACCGGCATCTATTGCCAGCCCGGCTGCAAGTCACGCCTGGCCAAGCGCAGCAATGTCGCGTTCTACGATACCCCGGCCGCCGCCGAAGCGGCCGGTTACCGTGCCTGCAAACGTTGCACCGCGACCACCAGCCCCACGCGTCACAGCCAGCTGGTCACCCGCGCCTGCCGCCTGATCGAAGCCTGCGACCCCGCGCCCAGCCTGGACCAGCTCAGCGCCGAGCTGGCCATCAGCCCGTTCCACTTGCACCGGCTGTTCAAGGCCGAGACCGGCCTTACGCCCAAGGCCTACGCCACGGCTTTCCGCGCCCGGCGCCTGCGTGCGCACCTGGCGGACGGCCAGCGTTCGGTCACCGAGGCCATCTACGACGCTGGGTACAACTCCAACAGCCGGTTCTACGAAAGCGCTGAGCAGCGCCTGGGCATGCGCCCGCGGCAATACCGCGCCGGTGGTGCCGGGGCGACCATTCATTTCGCCCTTGGCCAGTGTTCACTGGGCGCGATCCTGGTGGCCCAGAGCGACAAGGGCATTTGCGCGATCCTGCTGGGCGACGACCCCGAGGCCTTGTTGCGCGAGCTGCAGGACCAGTTCCCCAAGGCCCGGCTGATCGGCGGCGATAGCGCCTACGAACAGCTGGTTGCCGAAGTGGTGGGCTTCGTCGAAGCGCCGTCATTGGGCCTGGCCCTGCCGCTGGATGTGCAGGGCACCGCCTTCCAGGAGCGCGTATGGCAGGCCCTGCGCGAGGTACCGGCCGGCAGCCGGGTCAGCTACACCGAGATCGCCGAGCGCATCGGTGCGCCCAAGGCGGTACGTGCGGTGGCCATGGCCTGTGCGGCCAACCACATTGCCGTGGCGATCCCTTGTCATCGGGTGGTGCGCCGCGACGGCGACCTCAGCGGCTACCGCTGGGGCGTAGCGCGCAAAGCGCAACTGCTCAAGCGAGAAACGGCACTCTCCTGATCGCCTGAAGCCGCGTAGAATCCCCCGCCAAATCGAATTGCAAGAGGAATATTCGATGAGGCGTGTCAGCCTTGCCCGTTACTGCCCAGGCCTGATGGTCCTGATGGCCTTTCTGCTGGCGGTTGCCAGCCCCGCCTGGTCGGCCCCGGCCACGCCGTTATCCAACCTGGCAGTCGCCGAAGCGCCGGTGCTGGACGAAAACGCCAGCATCGAGCAACTGAGCGAGCGCCTGGACCAGATCCGCCAGGGCGTTACCAGCGAAGCCAACGATGACCTGCTGTCGCAACTGCGCCTGGGCGCCGTACAGGTGCAACGCCAGGCCGATGCGTTGAGTGCCTTGCGCACTGCGGAGGTGGAGAAACTCGATGACCAGCTCAGAGTCATCGGCCCGCGCCAGCCGGACGAGGCGGCAGCCCTGACCCAGCAGCGCAAAGAGCTGGAAGCTGAGAAAAAAGAACTGGTGGCGCAGCAGGAGCAGGCCATCAAGCTGACCCAGTCGGCCCGCGACCTGTCCACGCAGATCGTCAACCTGCGCCGCAGCCAGTTCAACTCGCAGATCACCAGCCGCGCGGCGTCGCCGCTCAGCCCGGCCTTCTGGCAAAGCATCATTCGTCCTACCCAGGACGACGTGGCGCGCCTGCGTGACCTGCGTGCCGAGGCGGCCGATGCCATTGGCAGTGCCTTCAGCGCCGAGCACCGCTGGCTGTTCATCACCAGCCTGGTTGCCGCCATCCTGGTCTGGACCTTGGTGCGCCGCGTGCTCGAGCGCCTGTTGGCCAGCGCCATGGTCAACTGGCTGCCCGAAGGCCGCCTGCGCCGCAGTTCGTTGGCGCTTGGCGTCAGCCTGGCGACCCTGGGTACCATCGCCGGGTCGGTCTCGCTGCTGCGCTGGGGGTTGGAGAGCAGCGCCGAACTGGGCTCCGATATCGCCAGCCTGGCCAACCATGTGCTCGCCCTGGTGGTGTTCAGTGCCTTCATCACCGGCCTGGGCCGCGCCATGCTGATGCTGCAGCGCCCGTCCTGGCGCCTGCCGCCGATCCATGACGAAGTGGCCAGCGCGCTGGGCTGGTTCCCCAAGGTCCTGGCGCTGGCGCTGATGGTCATGATGACCATGGAGCGCATCAATAGCGTAATCGGCGTCAGCCTGGCATTGACCGTGGCCGTCAACGGCCTGACCGCGCTGGTGGTGGCGTTCACTTTCGCCGGAGCGCTGCTGCGTTACCGCCGTACCTTGCGCAAGCATGACCTGGAGCGCCCCAAAGGCCTGGCCGGGCTGATTCCGTTCGTGATGGTGATCTGGCTGACGCTGATCCTGCTGGCGCTGCTTGCCGGCTACCTGACGCTCGCCTACTTCCTTACCGGCAAGTTGCTGTGGGTCAGCCTGGTCATCACCTGTGCCTACCTGCTCACCACCTTCCTTGGCGACCTGTGCGAAACCCTGCTGTCGCCGCGCCAGCCTGGTGGCCTGGCGCTGGCCTCGACCTTGGGCCTGGCGCCCCGTCATCAGGCCCAGGCCAGCACCATCCTTGCCGGTATCGGCCGCACCGTGGTGCTGTTCCTGGCGCTGCTACTGGCGCTGATGCCGTCGGGCACCAGCCCCAGCGAGTTGCTGCTGAGCCTGGCTGACTGGGACGGCACCGGCGGCAAGCTGCTCGGCAACCTGAACATCGTGCCCCAGGACATCCTGCTGGCGCTGGCGATTTTCTTTGGTGGCCTGTTCGCCATCCGCGTGGTCAAGCGTTGGCTGAGTGAGCGCCTGCTGCCGGAAACCGACATGGACGCCGGCATGCGTGCCTCGTTGGTCACCCTGGTGGGTTACCTGGGCTTCATCTTCCTGGCCATGCTGGTGATGTCGACCTTGCGCATCAACCTCACCAGCCTGACCTGGGTGGTCAGTGCCCTGTCGGTGGGTATCGGTTTCGGCCTGCAGCAGATCGTGCAGAACTTCATCTCCGGCCTGATCCTGCTGACCGAGCGCCCGGTGAAGGTAGGCGACTGGGTCAGCCTGGCCGGTGTCGAAGGCGACATTCGTCGCATCAACGTGCGTGCCACCGAGATCCAGATGTCCGACCGTTCGACGGTGATCGTGCCCAACTCGCAGTTCATTTCCCAGAACGTGCGCAACGTGACCATGGGCAATGCGCTGGGGGTGGTCGGTATTACTCTGACCTTGCCGTTGGAGACCGATGCCAACCGCGTGCGTGAGCTGTTGTTGGCGGCGTACCAGGAGCATGAGGCGATTCTCGACGCACCGGCTACCTCCGTGTCGTTCAAGGACCTGACCAGCAGTGGCATGGTGATCGGCGTGAGTGGTTACGTGGCGGGACCGCGGCAGGTGTCGGGTACCCGCAGCGATCTGCTGTTCACCATCCTTGGGCGTCTGCGTGAGGAGGGCATTGCCCTGTCTTCGCCACAGAGCCTGGTGCTGGTGCAGGATAGCGCACGGCCGGCTGACGAGACGGTGTGAATGCGGGGGCTGCTGTGCAGCCCCATCGCGACGCAAGGCCGCTCCCACAGGTTTCGCGCCAGCCGATGGTCTGCGCATTCCCTGTAGGGACGGCCCCGGGAATCTAGCCCAGACACCGCGTCACATGCTTCACCGACTGATACGCCGACAACCCCCACGGTCCCAGCTCGCGGCCGATCCCGCTGCCCTTGGTGCCGCCCCAGGAAGTCTCGACGAACACCGCCTGCACCGAGTTGATCCACACGTGGCCCACCTCCAGCGCATCGGCCACCCGCTCGGCGCGCGCCAGGTCGGCAGAGCACACCGTCGCCACCAGCCCGAAACGGCTGTCGTTGGCTTCGGCAATCGCCTGTTCCTCGGTAGCGAAGCGACGCGCGCACAGCACCGGGCCAAAAATCTCCTCGGTCCACAAGCGGCTGTCGTTCGGCACATCGGCATACAACGTCGGGCTGACGAACCAGCCATCGCGGTCCAGCGCCTTGCCACCGGCCAGGCACTGCAAACCTTCTTCCCGCGCCGTGGCAAAGTAGCTGGCCACCTTCAGCCATTGCGCCTGGCTGGTCAGCGGCCCCATGTCGACCTCTTCGGTCAGCGGGTTGCCTACCCGCAGCCTTTCCAGTGCCGCCTGCAAGCGTGGCAACAGCGCCTCGGCAATACCGTCCTGCACCAGCAGCCGCGACGTGGCCGAACACATCTGCCCGGCATTCCAGGTGATGCCGGCGACAATCCATTCCACCGCCTGGTCGACATCGCAATCATCGAACACCACGATCGCCGACTTGCCGCCCAATTCCAGTGTTACCGGTCGGCATTGCGCCGACGCGCTGCGCATCACCTGGCTACCGACGCTGTTGCTGCCGGTAAAGGACAGCTTGTCCAGGCCAGTGTGGTTGCTCAGGGCGGCACCGGTCTCGGCCTTGCCGTTGACGATGTTCAGCACCCCGGCCGGCAGGCCCAGGCTGTCGGCGATCTGGCCGTAGGCCTGTTCGACCAGCGGGGTGACCTCCGATGGCTTGAGCACCACGGTGCAGCCCGCTGCCAGAGCCGGAGCGAGCTTCCAGGCGCTGGTCACCAGCGGGAAGTTCCACGGCACGATCAGGCCGACCACACCCACCGGCTCCAGGCGGGTGCGCGCGGTGAAGCCAGGGGCGGCCAAGGGCACCTCACGGTTTTTCGACGGCAGTTGCTCGGCCAGTTCGGCGTAGTAGTTGAACGTGGCAATGGCATCATCCAGGTCGATTTCCGCCTCGTGACGCGGCTTGCCGTTGTTGCGCATCTGCACGCTGATCAGCGCTTCGCGGCGCTGGCCCAGTTGTTCGGCAAAGCCGCGCAGGTAGCCAGCGCGCTCGCTGGCGCTGGTGGCTTTCCAGGCGGGCAGGGCACCACGGGCGGCAGCCACGGCCTGGTCGACCTGGGCTGCGCTGGCTGCCATCAGTTCGGCGAACGGTTGCCCCAGCGCAGGGTCGTTGACGCTGATGCAGTCGCTGCCCTGGCCTTCGACCCAGCGGCCGGCGATATAGTGGGAAGTGGTCATGGTCGGTTTCCAGTCAGGCCATTTCGGCAGTGGTTACCGGCGTATGCGCGGCGCTTTTGCAACGCACCCAACGCGGGCCCTGGGGGCCATAAACGCCAGCAGGTTCGGGGAACAGGTTGAGCAGTACCAGGTACAGCACGCCGGCCAGGCCCAGGGTGACCGGCAGGCTCAGGTCGATGCCGCCCGCCAGGTCACCCAGCGGGCCGACGAATTGCCCCGGCAGGTTGACGAAGCACAGGCCGACTGCCGCGCTGGGGATCCACGCCCCCATGCCGCGCCAGTTCCAGCCATGCAGGAACCAGTAGTGGCCGCCACGCTGGCCGCGGGTGAACACCTGCAGGTCGTCGGCATGGTAGAAGCCGCGGCGAGTGACCAGGCCGAGGATCATGATCACCATCCATGGGCTGGTGCAGGTGATGATCAGCACGGCGAAGGTCGACACGCTCTGCACCAGGTTGAAGGTGAAGCGGCCGATGAAGATGAAGCCGATCGCCAGCACCCCGATCAGCAGGGTGGCGCCGGCACGGCTGAGCAGGCGCGGGAACACGCTGGACATGTCCAGGCCGGTGCCATACAGCGCGGTGGTGCCGGTGGACATGCCGCCGATCACGGCAATCAGGCACACCGGCAGGAAGAACCAGCTTGGCGCCACCGCCAGCAGGCCACCGACGTAGTTGTTGGCGGCGATGTAGTCGGGGGCCTGGGTCGCCACCAGCGTGGCGGTACACAGGCCGAACAGGAACGGGATCAGCGTCGCGCCCTGGGCCGCGATCACCGCCAGCATGATGCGCGCCTTGGGCGTTTCCCGCGGGATATAGCGCGACCAGTCGCCGAGGAACGCACCGAACGACACCGGGTTGCTCATGGCCAGGATCGCCGCTCCGACGAATGCCGCCCAGAAGCCCGCCTGGCCGAGGTTGACGCTACCGGTGTAACCGGCGTCGAACGGCCCGGCAAAGGCGACGATGCCGAGCAGGAACAGAAGGCTCGAAGCCCACACGGCCACCTTGTTGACCCACAGCATGAAGCGGAAGCCGAAGATGCACACCACCAGCACCAGTACCGCGAACAGGCCATAGGCCAGGCCCAGGGTCAGGTCGGTTTCCGGCAGGCCGGCCAGGCGCTTGGCACCGCCCACCAGGGCGTCACCGGAGCTCCATACCGACAGCGAGAAGAACGCCACCGCCGTGAGCAGCGACAGGAAAGAGCCCACGATGCGCCCGTGCACGCCAAAATGCGCGCCCGACGACACCGCATTGTTGGTGCCGTTGAGTGCGCCGAACAGGCCCATCGGTGCAAGGATCAGGGCGCCTGCGCCGACGCCAAGCAGGATCGCCCATACCCCGGCCTGGAACGACAGCCCGAACAGTACCGGGAAGCTGCCCAGCACTGCCGTGGCAAAGGTATTGGCACCGCCGAAGATCAGGCGGAACAGGTCCAGCGGGGAGGCGTCGCGTTGATCGTCTGGGATCTGTTCGACGCCGTTGGTCTCGATAGCGGTCGAGTGGCTCATGGTGTTGCTCCAGCGCGGTTGTTGTGGGCCGGCGCGGTGCGCGGGCCTTCTTGTGGGTGCGATGGCAGGGCGGCAAGGCCGCAGGAAAAAAAACGCAGATCAGCCCGGGGACACGACCGACAGGTGCTCATGGCAGGCCAGCCATTGGTCACCGTGGCGACGGAAGACGATGGTCTCGCGTTCGCTCAGTTGGTGCTCCTCGCCGGCACTGCGGATGTGCGTGGCCACGTCATGCATGAAGATCGCTACATCGCCTTGCAGGCTGACCTGGGCATTGCCTGATTCGCAGGCGAGCACGGCAAAGCCGTCGGCCTGCCACTGCGCCCACAGGTCTTCATAGGCACGGCGTGACAGCAGGGGCTGCGGCAAGGTGTGGAACAGGAAGGTGGCGTCTTCGCTGAAACAGGCGAAATAACGGGCGGTATCGTTGCTGGCAAACGCGGCAACGAGCTCGGCGGCGGCTTGGCGTACCTGGAGTGTCTGGTCCACGGAAGTGGCCTCACGGTTCTTGTGATTATGGTGAAGCGATTCTGGTGGCGCTCGGCGGACGGAAAAATCGCTATCGGCAAATAATCAGTTCAGGAATTCGTGAAGTGATGTTGCATGCGCGCAGTTGACCCTGTGGGAAAGGGCATGCCCGCGAAGCAGGCAACGCGGTGGATGGCACCGGCGTTGCCGGTGATCGCGGGCTGAAGCCGCTTATACAGGTGCGGTGTCAATACGAAGCGGCGCAGTTGGCAGTTGTAGAAGCGGATTTATCCGCGAAGCAGGCGGCGCGTTTAAGGGTGCTTGCCCGCCTGGCGTGGCGGCGCTGGTCGTTTCGCAAGCAGTGCGCGCAGCGCCCCGTGCTACCGGCCCCGGGCAAACCGACTGGCGGTATTCCCTGCGGCTGAACCTTGCCTACGCTGATAGTCCCAACCTGCCGAAGCAAGGAGATCCGTCATGGCCTTCCAATACAAGCGTCTGGACAAGAACAACGCCGCCGTGCTGCTGGTCGATCACCAGACCGGCCTGCTCTCGCTGGTGAGGGACATCGACCCGGACCGCTTCAAGAACAATGTGCTGGCCCTGTCGGACCTGGCCAAGTACTTCAAGCTGCCGACCATTCTCACCACCAGTTTCGAAACCGGCCCCAACGGCCCGCTGGTGCCGGAGCTGAAAGAGCAGTTCCCCGACGCCCCGTACATTGCCCGGCCCGGCAACATCAATGCCTGGGACAACGAGGACTTCGTCAAGGCGGTCAAGGCCACCGGCAAGAAGCAGTTGCTGATCGCCGGCGTGGTCACCGAAGTGTGCGTGGCCTTCCCGGCACTGTCGGCGCTGGAGGAGGGCTTCGAAGTGTTCGTCGTCACCGACGCCTCCGGGACCTTCAACGAACTGACCCGTGACTCGGCCTGGCGGCGCATGGAGGCAGCCGGGGCGCAGTTGATGACCTGGTTCGGCGTGGCCTGCGAGCTGCACCGCGACTGGCGCAACGACATCGAAGGCCTGGGCACCTTGTTCTCCAACCATATTCCGGACTACCGCAACCTGATGACCAGCTACAACAAGCTGGCCAGGTAAACCGGCCTCGAGGCCAAACCCTACTCTGTGGGAGCGGCTAAACCCGCTCCCACAGTCAGCCCAACACCCAGCCAATCAATCGGCTGGAGGCAAAACCTGAGATAACAACAAGCGAAGCGGCAAATCGCCATGGATCGACCATACTGACTCCTCAATCGCCTCAGGAGAGCGCCATGTCGAAGCCGTCCAGGAACAAGACCACCCTCGAACAACCGGAAAAACTGGGCAGCAAGGCATACGAGAAGGAACTCAAGCGCCTGCATGTGGAACTTGTGAAACTGCAGGAGTGGGTGGTGGCCAAGGGCCTGAAGGTGTGCATTGTCTTCGAAGGCCGCGACGGCGCTGGCAAGGGCGGCACCATCAAGGCCATCACCGAGCGCGTCAGCCCGCGGGTATTCCGTGTGGTGGCGCTGCCGGCACCGACCGAGCGGGAAAAGACCCAGATGTACCTGCAGCGCTATGTCGGCCATCTGCCGGCCGCAGGCGAGGTAGTGATCTTCGATCGCAGCTGGTACAACCGTGCCGGGGTCGAACGGGTGATGGGCTTCTGCTCGAACGAACAGGCCGACCGGTTCCTCGCTGGCGTGCCGCTGTTCGAAAAGGTCATGGTCGAGTCGGGCATCATCCTCATCAAGTACTGGCTCGAGGTCAGCGCCGAGGAGCAGACCCGGCGCCTGCAGGACCGCATCAATGACGGCCGCAAGCTGTGGAAGCTGTCGCCCATGGACCTCAAGTCGTACACCCGCTGGGATGACTACACCCAGGCCCGTGATGAGATGTTTGCCGCATCGGATACCGCCTGGGCGCCCTGGTTCATGGCTCACTCCAACGACAAGCGGCGTGCCCGGCTGAACATCATCAGCCACATGCTCGGCCGCATCCCCTACAAGGACATTACCCAGGAACAGACGGTGAAGCTGCCCAAGCGCGGCAAGATCGGCAAGTACAAGGCCGTTGCCTACCCGTTCAAAGTGGTCGAAGAGCGTTTCTGATCCCTCCCAGCGGGGAGCAGCGAGGGTGCAAACCTATGCCACATGACGGCAGCCTGCTACAGGCGACGGTGGTGTTCCTGCTGGCCGTGGTGCTTCTGGTACCGCTGGCGCAGCGTCTGAAAATGGGTGCGGTGCCGGGCTATCTGCTGGCCGGCATCCTCATCGGCCCTTCCGTGCTTGGGTTGCTCGACAACCCCGAGAACGTGGCCCGGCTGTCGGAAATGGGCGTGGTCATGCTGCTGTTCGTCATTGGCCTGGAGCTGTCACCGCAGCGCCTGTGGACCATGCGCCGGGCATTGTTTGGCGTCGGTTCGCTGCAGGTTGGGCTGACCGCCGTCGTGCTGGGCCTGCTGGCGTATTTTGCATTCGGCCAGTCGAAGGCGGCCGCCATCGTGCTCGGCCTCGGGTTGGCGTTGTCGTCGACCGCCTTCGGCCTGCAGGTGCTGGCCGAGCGCAAGGACCTTGCCAAGCCACACGGGCGCCTGGCCGTGGCCATCCTGCTGTTCCAGGACATCGCTGCCATTCCACTGATCGCCGTGGTGCCCCTGCTTGGTGGCAACGTCAGCACTGCCGACGAAGGCGCCTGGCCGCTGCTGGCGGTAGTGCTCGGCCTTGGCACGTTGATCGTCTTTGGCCGCTATCTGTTGAGCCCGGTGTTCAAGTGGACGGTCGGTTCCGGCTTGCCGGAGCTGTCGACCGCTACTGCCTTGCTGGTGGTGCTGGGCACGGCCTGGGTGATGGAGCATGTGGGCGTGTCGATGGCCCTGGGGGCCTTTCTCGCCGGTGTGCTGATGGCCGAGTCGCCTTTCCGGCATGAACTGGAGACCCAGATCGAACCGCTCAAGGGCCTGCTGCTGGGGCTGTTCTTCGTCGGCGTTGGCATGAGTGCCGACCTGCGCCTGCTGTTCGACCTGCCGCTGCTGGTGCTGGGGCTGACGCTGTTGCTGGTGGCCATCAAGCTGCCGCTGCTGTATGGCCTGGGGCGTACGGCCGGTGGTCTCGACCAGGCGCAGGCGCTGTGCCTCGGCGTGGTGCTGGCCTCTGGCGGCGAGTTTGCCTTCGTGGTGTTCAAGCTGGCGCTGGAGCATCAGGTACTGGCGCAGCAGGTGCACGACCTGTTGGTACTGGCCATCACCCTGTCGATGGCAGTGGTACCGCTGATAATGATGGCCCTGGCGCGGCAACTGCGTGATGACAGCCCCGCCCAGGCAAGCCCTGAAACGGGCCACTGAATCGCGCCGCACGGCGTAGCTGAAGTTGGGAGGTGAAGCATGCAACCGGGTATCAAGCTGGACAGCAGCCTGTCGCGGGGCTTGCTCGATGTGCTCATCAAGGCTGGCCTGGTAGCCGCCCTGGTGATGTTTGCCTTCCAGACGTTCCAGCCGTTCCTGGAACTGATGTTGTGGTCGGTGATCCTGGCAGTGACCCTGTATCCCCTGTATTGCCGTGTCCAGCGCCGCACCGGCCTCAAGGACGGCCTCACGGCGACCCTGGTCGTGGTGCTGGTACTGGTCGTGCTGCTGGTGCCGATCTACCTGGTGGTGATGTCGATTGGGGAATCGGTGGACAGCCTGGTGACCTTGCTCAAGAGCGGCGCCTGGAGCGTGCCGCCACCCCCTGAGTCGGTGGCGAGCTGGCCGCTGATCGGGCCGAAAGTCCATGCCCTGTGGCTGGCGGCTTCGGAAAACATGGCCGGTGTGCTGAACCAGTGGATGCCGCAACTCAAGGGCGCCGGGCGCACGGTGCTGGGGGCTGCTGCCAGCGCCGGGGGCGCGTTCGTGCTGTTCATCGCGGCGATCATCGTCTCCGGCATCATCATGGCCTTCGGTGAGCGTGGCGAAATCGCGGCGCAACGCATCGCCATGCGGGTATCGGGCGAGGAGCGCGGCAAGCCGTTGGCCAAGCTGTGCACCGCCACCATTCGTGCCGTGGCCCAGGGGGTTATCGGCATTGCCTTCATCCAGATGTTGCTGATCGGGGTCGGCTTTGTCATCAAGGGCGTGCCAGGTGCCGGGATGCTGGCCATCGTCATCCTCATGCTGGGGATTGCCCAGGCACCCGCCACGCTGGTCACCGTGCCGGTGATCATCTATGTCTTCAATGCCGAAGGCTTCACCGTGGCCACCATCGTGTTCGCCATCTACACCTTCGTCGCCGGGCTGGCCGACAACGTGCTCAAGCCGTTGCTGCTGGGACGCGGGGTGGATGTGCCGATGCCGGTGGTACTGATCGGTGCGCTCGGTGGCATGGTGGTCAAAGGCATCATTGGCCTGTTCATCGGCCCGGTGATCCTTGGCGTCACCTATGTGCTGTTCTGGCAGTGGGTGGCGCTGCAGGTGCCGGAAAACCCCACCGAGCCGACCGCCTGAACCAGGGATTGCCATGCCCGGACGCGCCTACGGTTGTGCACTGAGCCTGGTGGCCATGCTGGCCGGCTGCACCCAGGTCGGCCCGGACTTCCAGCCGCTGCAGGACCCCTGGCTGCACACCTGGGAGAGTCCTTCGCTGAAGCAGGCCGGCCAGCAGGCCACCGCGCCCGACCTGCGCCAGTGGTGGGCGGTGTTCGCCGACCCGGCACTGGACGCCCTGATTGACGAGGCCGACACCAACAACACCAACCTGCGCGTGGCCGGCTTGCGCATCGCCGAAGCGCGCGCCCAGCTGGCCATCGTGCAGACCGGGCGTTACCCACAGCTGCAGCAACTGCGTGCCCAGAGCCTGTACCTGAAGCAGGACCAGTCCGGCAGCGCCAACGCCCGCGATTCGGTGTTCTGGCAGTCCAGCGCAGGCTTCGACATCGGCTGGGAAATCGACTTCTGGGGGCGCTTCAGCCGCGCCATCGAAAGTGCCGATGCTGCCTACTTCGCCTCCCAGGCCAATTACGCCGATGCCATGCTGCTGTTGCGAGCGCAGGTGGCTGACACCTACTTTGCCCTGCGCACTGCCGAGGCGCGGCTGGATATCGCCGAAGAAAACGCCCGGCGCCAGGCGCGCAGCCTGGAAATTACCGAACGGCTGTTCCGTCATGGTGAAAACGACGAACTCGACTGGCAACAGGCGCGTACCCAATACCTGGCCACCCAAGCCACCATCCCCGAGTTCCAGAACCAGCTCAATGCCCTGCGCAACGTATTGTGTTCGCTGCTCGGTCGGCCACCCGGGCCGTTGCCGCAGCTGGACGCAGGCCATGGTCAGCTGCCGTTGCCGGACCGTGCCGTACTGCAGGACGTACCCGCCAACCTGCTGCAGCGCCGCCCGGACATCCGCGCCGCCGAGCAGGCAGTGGCCGCGCAATCGGCATTGGTCGGGGTGGCCGAGGCCGACCTGTATCCCCAGCTGAGCCTGCTGGGCAGCATTGGCTGGAGCTTCGTCACGGCCAGCCATTTGCCTGACACCTTCGACCTCGCCGCCGGGCCCAGCCTGATCTGGAACCCGTTCGACTACGGCCGGCGCAAGAACGCCGTACGCGTGGAGGATGCTCGCTTGCAGCAGCTGATCGAGCTGTACCACCAGGGGGTGCGCGAAGCCGCGCGCGAGGCGGACGATGCCGCCAGCGGGCTGCTGCGCTCGCTGCAGAGCGCGCGCATTCGCGACCAGGCCTCGCAGGCTGCGCAACGCTCGTTGAGCCTG
The DNA here is from genome assembly GCF_052041995.1 of Pseudomonas sp. SMV7. Classification (NCBI taxonomy): domain Bacteria; kingdom Pseudomonadati; phylum Pseudomonadota; class Gammaproteobacteria; order Pseudomonadales; family Pseudomonadaceae; genus Pseudomonas; species Pseudomonas sp. SMV7. The sequence goes on from NZ_JBKGGT010000017.1 coordinate 111,042, forward strand.
GCCAGTTCGCAGTACCGCGAAGGTTTTGCCGACTTCCAGCGGGTGCTCGACGCCCAGCAACTGCTGTTGCAGCAACAGGACGGTTACCTGGTCAGCCGCGGCAACGCGGTGAGTAGCCTGGTGACCTTGTACAAGGCCCTGGGCGGTGGCTGGGACGCCAGCCGCGCGCCGATCGACCCGGCTACGCGCCAGCAGATGCAGCAACGGACCGACTGGGGCGAGCTGCTCGACGAACCAGCCCCCAGCGCACATGCACAAGGTGAAACGAAATGAGTGACGCTGCGCCGACACCGCCCCCGGCCGCCCCCGATCGCGGCATGCGCTGGGTATTGCTGCTGATTGCCGTGAGCCTGCTCTGGTACCTGCTGGCCGACCGCTTCACGCCCTACACCCAGCAGGCCCGCCTGCAGGCCTATGTGATACCGGTCAGTGCCGAGGTCGCCGGCCAGGTGAAGCGTGTGGCGGTAGGCAACAACCAGGAAGTGCGCCGGGGCGACGTGCTGTTCGAGCTGGACCAGGAGCAGTATCGCATTGCCCTGGCGCGTGCCGAGGCCGACCTGGACGCGGTACGCCGGCAGATCGGCGCGCACACGGCAGGCATCGATTCGGCACAGGCGGCATTGGTCGCGGCGCAGGCCAACGAGCGCAAGGCGCGGCAGGATGCCGAACGGCTCAAGCGCCTGATCGACGAAGACCCGGGGACGGTGTCGGTACGCCGCCTGGAAAGCGCCCAGGCCACTCGCGACCAGGCGGTCAGCCAGGTGGCGGCAGCCCGTGCCGAAGTGGAGCGGGCGCGTGAGCAGCAGGGTGGGGCGCAGGACGACAACGCCCAGTTGCGCAGTGCCGCGGCCAATGTGGAAAAGGCCCGCCTGGACCTGGCACGTACGGTGGTGCGTGCCGATGCGAACGGCCTGATCACCGACCTGCGTACCGACGTCGGCCACTATGTCGGCGCCGGCAGCCCGATGATGACCCTGATCGCCATCCATGACGTGTGGATAAGTGCCGACATGACCGAGAACAACCTCGGCCGCCTGCGCCCCGACACCCCGGTACTGGTGGTGCTCGACGCACTGCCCGGCACGGTGTTGAAGGGGCACGTTCGCAGCATCGGCTACGGTGTGAGCGTGGGCCAGAGCACCCCGCCGGGTACGCTGCCGACCGTGCAGAACAGCCGCGAGTGGCTGCGTTCGGCGCAACGCTTCCCGGTCATCGTCGAACTCGAGCGTGACCAGTTGCAGGACAAGAGCGGGCTGCGGGTTGGCGGGCAGGCCGAGGTCATGGCCCTGCCCAGCGAAGGTAACCCGTTGAACCTGCTGGGCCGGCTGTTCATGTGGCTGATGAGCTGGCTGTCGTATGCCTATTGAGTTGCGCCGCCTGCGCGCCCTGCGCCTGGCCTGGGGCGTGGCGTTGTGCCTGGCGGTGAGCTTCGGCATCGGCCTGCCGGTGCCGATCCTGGCGCCGGTATTCGCGGTACTGTTGCTGGCCATGCGCAGCCAGCCCTTGCCGCTGCGTGCAGCACCGGCCCTGGCGTTGCTGGTGCTGCTCAGTTGCGGCAGCGGGCTGTTGCTGATTCCTCTGCTGCGCCATGCGCCGCTGAGTGGGGTGTTGCTGGTAGGCGTGTGCGTTTTCCTGACCTTGCGCTACGCCCTGAAGGGCGGTAACGGCTTGCTGGCGAACCTGCTGGTGATCGGCCTGACCATGATCGCCGCCGCCGGTACCAGCGACTTCACCCTGGCGCTGTCGGTGGTCGAAGCGTTGGCCAAGGGCATGCTGCTGGCGGTACTGGGCACGGCCTTGGCCCATGTGCTGTTTCCCGAACCTGCCGATGCGCCGGTGCAACCAGCGCCGCCGTCGCTGGGCAGTGAGCAGGTCAGCTGGGTGGCACTGCGTGCCACGCTGATCGTGATGCCGGCGTTTCTGCTGGCCCTGATCGCCCCGGACCAGTACATGCCCCTGATCATGAAGGCGGTAAGCCTGGGGCAGCAGGCTGGCGAGACCCGCGCGCGGCATGCCAGCCGGGAGTTGATTGGCTCGACCTTGCTGGCCGGTTTGCTGGCGATCCTGATATGGGGGGCGCTGAGCCTGTTCGTGCACCTGTGGATGTTTTTCCTGTGGGTGCTGCTGTTCGCACTTTGGCAGGGGCGCAGGCTCTACCGTGCGGTGGATACCAGGCAAAGCCCGGCGTACTGGGTGAGTTGCCTGACGACCATGTTGATCCTGCTGGGGCAGTCGGTGCAGGACAGCGCCGGGGGGCAGGACGTCTACCGCGCCTTTGCCGTGCGCATGGCGCTGTTCCTGGCGGTGTCGGTGTACGCCAGTGCCATGCTGATCTGGATCGACCGGCGGCGGATGCGGCGTGGGCTTCTTCGCGGGTGAACCCGCTCCCACAGGTATGGCGTTGCCCATGGGATCACGCAATCCTTGTGGGAGCGGGTTTACCCGCGAAGAGGCCAGCCCAGGAAAACTTAAGGCTTCCATTCAACCCCACTCTGTTCCAGATAAGCATCCACCGCCGCCCCCACGGTTGGATGAAACGCGGTCTCCCCCATGTGCTCGAACAACTCGAACCGCCGCATCTTGTCCTTCACCGGGTCCTTCATCTCGGCAAACTGCAACTCCACCCCGCGCGCCTCCAGCGTCCGGTCCAGCTCTGCCAGCATGTCCGCCGAGGTGACATCGATACTGGTCACCGGTTCTGCCGCGATCACCAGCCGTTGCACCGGGGTAGGCGATGCGTCCAGCGCCGCCATCACCGTGCTCTGGAACTGCTCGGCATTGGCAAAGAACAACGGCGCGTCCCACCGCAGCAGCACCAGCCCCGGAATACGCCGGGCCTGTGGATAACGCTGCACGTCATGGTAACCGCGGGTGCCATCCACCCGGCCCAGCACTGCATGGTGCGGCCGCCAGCCGTCCCACAGAAACTCGATCACTGAAATCACCACAGCAATGCCGATGCCAGGGATCGCACCAAACACCGCGACGCCGACAAAGCAGGTGATGGACAACCAGAACTCCCACTGCTGCATGCGGAAGATACGCCTGAGGTCGGCGAACTCGAACAGTCCCAGTGCGGCGGCTATCACCACTGCTGCCAAGGCGCTGTTGGGCAGGTATTGCAGCAGGTTGGGCGCCACCAGCAGCAACAGGGTCACCGCCAGCGCACCGATGATGCCGGTGAGCTGGGTCTGCGAGCCGGCCGCTTCTGCCACGGGGGTGCGTGACGAACTGCTGCTGATGGGGATGCCCTGGAACAGCCCGGAGGCCAGGTTGGCCACGCCCAGGCCGAACATTTCCTGGTTCGGGTTGACCGGCATCTTCATGCGCGCGGCATAGGAGCGCGACAGCACGCTGGTATCGGCGAACGACACCAGCGCCACGGCAATGCCGCCCAGCACCACTTCGACCAGATCGATGTCAGAGACCCAGGGGAACACGAAACTGGGCAGGCCCTGGGGCAGTTGGCCGAGTACCTTGACACCCATCTGCTCGAGGTCGAGCAGGCTTACTGCCAGCGTTGCCAGTACCACGGCGATCAGGATCCCTGGCAGGCGCTTGAAGGGTTTGAGCAGCAGGATCAGCAGCAGGCCGCCGGCCCCGACGATGAAGCTGGGCCAGTGCCCTTGGCCGGCAAGCAGTGCTTCGCCCAGTTGCCAAAGGTCGCGCAGCGGCCCCTGGCTATCGACCTTGATGCCGAACAGCTTGGGCAACTGGCTGATCAATACGGTAAGGGCAATGCCGTTCATGTAGCCATAGCGGATCGGCTTGGACAGCAGTTCGGTGATGAAGCCAAGGCGCAGCAGCCCGGCGATCATGCAGAAGGCCCCGGCGACCAGGGCCATCAGGCTGGCGATGGCGATCGCTCGTTGCGGGTCGCTGGCGGCGTATTGCACCACCACCGCCAGGATCGGTGCGGCCAGCGCCGAGTCCGGGCCCAGCACCAGGATGCGGCTGGGGCCGAACAGGGCATAGGCCAGCAGCGGGATGATGGTGGCGTACAAGCCGTAGATGCCGGGTACCCCGGAGGCCTCGGCGTAGGCGATGCCCACCGGTACCAGCATGGTGGTGAGCACCAGGCCGGCAGCGATGTCCTTGGGCAGCCAGGCGGGTTGGTAATGGAGCAGGGTGACCAGGCCGGGTAACCAGCGTTGCCAGTCGAAGCGGTTCTTTTCCGCCATGGTGCGCTCCGCAGGAACAGTGCTGAGTCACAGCTTAGATGCTGTTGTTTCTGTCCGCAGGCAAACGCTGCCGTGTCGAGAAGGCAGCACGAGGCTGCTTCTTGCCTATCGTCATTCGCTGTTGGCTCGGTGGCGCCCCAGCTGTTCAACACCAACCGAATTTCCAGCGTTGGCTATCCCGGAGCTCTCGCCAGTCGAGCACCTGCTTGCGTTGGCTGTGGACGGCCTCCAGTTCAATCTGCACAGGCGTACCGTCTTCGTCGCAAATCAGCTCGGTCACCAGAAAGTGTTTCTCCCGGTTCACAGGCTGACACGCCGTCCACTTGGACGAACCCAGTTTGCGGGGATTGAATCTGTTCATCTGGTCTGGCCCCTATGATCACCTGGACGTTGCAGCGCGTGACGCTCGCTGCTGCCTCCAGGCCAGTAAACGCCACTGGCGACATTTTGTGCCTGAAGTCGGAGCAGGCATTGCATCTTGCTGGCTTTCGGCTAGATTGTACAAAACCTGTACATAAATTCAATCTTGTACAATTTTTGCGGTCAGCGCCGCAGCGGTGAGGAGTCCAAATGTCCCAGTCGTTAGCTGAGTACTATCGCGAAATTCTCCTCGAAATAGGTGAAGACCCGCAGCGAGAAGGGCTGTTGGACACGCCTCAGCGCGCGGCCAAGGCCATGCAGTACTTGTGCAACGGCTACAGGCTGAATATCGAAGAGGTCATCAACGGTGCGCTGTTCGAATCCCAGAACGACGAGATGATCGTCGTGCGCGATATCGAGCTCTATTCACTGTGCGAGCACCACATGCTGCCCTTCATTGGCAAGGCTCATGTTGCCTACCTGCCCACAGGCAGGGTGCTGGGGTTGTCCAAGGTCGCGCGCGTGGTCGATGTCTTCGCCCGACGCCTGCAGATTCAGGAAAACCTCACCCGGCAAATTGCCTGTGCCATACAAGACATCACCGATGCGGCAGGGGTCGCGGTGGTCATCGAAGCAAAGCATATGTGCATGATGATGAGAGGTGTCGAAAAGCAGAACTCGGTGATGGTTTCATCCGTGATGCTGGGTGTGTTCCGCGACTCGGCGACGACGCGCCAGGAGTTTCTTCAATTGATTGGCCGAAACAAATGACAGGCGTTCCGATGAGCAGGTCTGGCACGTTTTTGCCAAGGCGCTTTGCCCTCCTCGGTTATGGCGGCTTGCTGCCGTTTGTTGGCTTGATGCTGCTGGTGGTCTTTTCTCCCGGGTACCGATCAGTGTGGGCGATGATGCTGGTGAACTATGGGGCCGTCATTTTGAGTTTCGTCGGCGCCTTGCACTGGGGCTTCGCGATGGCCCTGCCGGAGCTACCCGCCGAGCAGCGTCGCAAACGGCTCATGTGGAGCGTCGTGCCGGCTTTGCTCGGTTGGGTCAGCACGTTGCTGCCTGTTTCCCTGGGTTGCCTGCTGTTGCTTGGCGGCTTTGCCCTACATTATTGGCAAGATCGGAAGTTGCAGCAGGTCGTGCCAGGCTGGTACCTGCCGATGCGATTGCAGCTGACCACCGTGGCGAGCATTTGTTTGCTGCTTGGCGCAATGGCTCTGACCAGCGATTTTTGAATCTACGTGCCATCGCGACACCAAGCCATGCCTGCAAAGGGAGCGTTAGCCCCGGGCCTCTAAGCCAGCGTCACCAGCGCCTCGCACTCGACCGGGAAATTCACCGAATTGGCAATGAAGCACTCATGGTGCGCCTCCTCATGCAAACGCAAGGCAACCTCACGGTTCGAGCCGGCGCTGATGGTCACCTGCGGGCGCAGCAGCACATGGGTGAAGCGGCCTTTGCCCTGAGCGTCGCCTTCCACCATGCGTCCCAGGGGCTGGTCGACATAGGCCAGCACGTTCACGCCATTTACCGCGCACAAGTGCAGGTACCAGAGCTTGTGGCACGCTGACAGCGAGGCCACCAGCAGGTCTTCCGGGTTCCAGCGCACGGGGTTACCGCGAAAAGCCGGGTCGGCCGAACCTTCCAGAGTCGCCTTGCCCGGGGCTTCGACACTGAAGTCGCGGGCGTAAGCGGTGTAGTTGGATGTGCCATTGCCATCGTTGCCGGTCCAGGTCACCTGGACCTCGTACTGGTGTTCTTTCATGGTTCCTCCTGGAGTTGACTCGCCGCATGGCGGGCAGCGCTGACGATAGCGCTTGCGAACACGGTTACAGGCTACTCAGATAAGCACAAGTCTCGTCAAAGACATACCCTCACCCGAGGCATTGTTCTTGCCATTCAGTTGCTACGTGGGATTGAAGACACCCTCGACGAGTACATTTGTGGCAATGCAGGCGAGCCGGGTATCGGCTTGCTGGTCAACCGTGTGCATAACATGCAAATGGCGAAGGCGTTGGCTGCGCTGGTAGCTGCCCGGGAGGCGGGGGAGATCACCTGGCACTGATGCCAGAGGCTGTGGAACGCTAGTGCGCCGCACAAAACAAAACCCCTTGAAAGCATGGGCCTCAAGGGGTTTGTCAGTACTGCAAACTGCCGCTTAGACGTTGAAGCGGAAGTGCATCACATCACCGTCCTTGACGATGTAGTCCTTGCCTTCCAGGCGCCATTTACCGGCTTCCTTGGCACCGCTTTCACCCTTGAACTGGATGAAGTCGTCATAGGCCACCACTTCAGCGCGGATGAAGCCTTTTTCGAAGTCGGTGTGGATAACCCCGGCCGCCTGCGGTGCGGTGGCACCGACGCGCACGGTCCAGGCGCGTACTTCCTGCACGCCGGCAGTGAAGTAGGTCTGCAGGTTCAGCAGTTCGTAACCGGCGCGGATCACACGGTTCAGGCCAGGCTCTTCCAGGCCCAGGGCCTCGAGGAACATGTCCTTCTCTTCACCGTCTTCCAGCTCGGCGATTTCCGCTTCGATCTTGTTGCATACCGGCACCACGACCGCGCCTTCTTCCTCGGCGATGGCCTTGACCACGTCCAGGTGCGGGTTGTTCTCGAAGCCGTCTTCAGCCACGTTGGCGATGTACATCACCGGCTTGCTGGTCAGCAGGTGGAAGCCGCGAATGACCGCCTTGTCTTCGGCGCTCATGTTCTTCATCAGGCTGCGCGCTGGCTTGCCTTCGGTGAAGTGCGGGATCAGTTGCTCGAGGATGGCCTTCTGCGCCAGGGCGTCCTTGTCGCCGCCCTTGGCATTGCGGGCAACCTTCTGCAGCTGCTTCTCGCAGCTGTCGAGGTCGGCGAAGATCAGCTCGAGGTCGATGATCTCGATGTCACGCTTGGGGTCGACGCTGTTGGAAACGTGGATCACGTTCTCGTCTTCGAAGCAGCGCACCACGTGAGCAATGGCGTCGGTCTCGCGGATGTTGGCGAGGAACTTGTTGCCCAGGCCTTCGCCCTTCGACGCACCGGCCACCAGGCCGGCGATGTCGACGAATTCCATGGTGGTTGGCAGGATGCGGTTGGGCTTGACGATTTCAGCCAGCGCATTCAGGCGCGCATCGGGCATCGGCACGATGCCGCTGTTTGGCTCGATGGTGCAGAAAGGGAAGTTCTCCGCCGCGATGCCAGACTTGGTCAGGGCGTTGAACAGGGTGGACTTGCCGACGTTGGGCAGGCCGACGATGCCGCAATTGAAACCCATGGGTATTCCCCTCTCTAAAGGAAATCAGGCCTTCTGGCTGTGCAGCTCGCGCATCGCCTTGGCGAAGTCGCCGGCAAGCACGTCCGGCAGCACGCCGAGGGCAAAATCGATGCTGGCGTCGAGCTTCTCCTGCTCGGCGCGCGGCGCGCGGCCCAGGACGAAGTTGGAGACCAGTTTGGCGTCACCCGGGTGGCCGATGCCGAGCCGCAGGCGGTGGAAGTCGTTCTGGTTGCCGAGCTGCGCGATGATGTCGCGCAGGCCGTTGTGCCCACCATGGCCACCGCCGCGCTTGAGCTTGGCGACGCCCGGAGGCAGGTCGAGTTCGTCATGCGCCACCAGGATCGCTTCCGGCTTGATGCGGAAGAAATTGGCCAAGGCCGCCACGGCCTGGCCGCTGCGGTTCATGTAGGTGGTGGGGATGAGCAAGCGAACGTCGTTGCCCTGATGGCTGAACTTAGCCGTCAGGCCGAAATACTTGCGGTCAGCGGTCAACGAGACGCGCTGGGCGCTGGCAATGCGTTCAACGAAAAGAGCCCCTGCGTTATGCCGGGTCTGTTCGTATTCGGGGCCGGGGTTACCCAGGCCGACGATCAACTGGATGGCGGTCACGTCAGGGGCTCTTCCTTGGAGTTGGTGGGTTACAGTGCGCGCGGCACTGTAACCCGATCAACGCCGGCGCGCGAGTGGATTACTCGGCAGCGCCTTCTGCTTCTGGAGCAACGCGTGGAGCGTGAACGTTGGCAACAGCTTTGTCATCACCGTGGGCCAGAGCGACGAACTCTACGCCTTTCGGAGCCTTCAGGTCCGACAGGTGGATGATGGTGCCGATTTCAGCGTTGGCCAGGTCGACTTCGATGAACTCAGGCAGGTCCTTGGCTTCGCAGGAAACTTCGATCTCGGCTTCTACGTGGGAGATCTCGCCGCCTTTCTTGACCGGGGCTTCTTCGTTGATGAAGTGAACCGGTACCTTGGCGGTCAGTTTCTGGCCAGCAACGACGCGAACGAAGTCGGCGTGCATGATGAAGCCTTTGGCCGGGTGACGCTGCAGGGCCTTGACCACGACGTTCTGCTTGGCGCCGTCGACGTTCAGTTCCAGAACGTGGCTGAAGGCAGCCTCGTTTTCGAACAGCTTGGTGATTTCCTTGGCCAGGATGGTCAGGGACTGAGCGTCCTGGTTACCACCGTAGACAACGGCTGGGATGTTCGCGGAGTGACGCAGGCGGCGGCTCGCACCTTTCCCCAGGTCAGTACGCGCTTGGGCGTTCAGGGTGAATTCGGTCATTTTGTTTCTCCAAAATAGCCCCCCGAGGGCGTTTGCGACCAGCGCCAACGGGGATGGCAAAAAAGCCCCGCCCCAACAACCAGTGTTGGGGCGGGGCGCTTTTCGTCAGCGTGTGTTCCGCTTAGCGGAACATCGCGCTGATCGATTCTTCGTTGCTGATGCGGCGTACCGCTTCAGCCACAACCGGTGCGATATCCAGCTGGCGGATACGGTCACAGGCTTGAGCAGCGGCGGACAGCGGAACGGTGTTGGTCACCACCAGCTCGTCCAGTACCGACTTCTCGATGTTCTCGATCGCGCGGCCCGACAGGACAGGGTGCGTGCAGTAGGCGTAAACCTTGGCAGCGCCGTGTTCTTTCAGGGCCTTGGCCGCGTGGCACAGGGTGCCGGCGGTGTCGACCATGTCGTCTACCAGGATGCAGGTGCGCCCTTCGACGTCGCCGATGATGTGCATGACCTCGGAGTGGTTAGCCTTCTCGCGGCGCTTGTCGATGATACCCAGGTCGACACCCAGGGACTTGGCGACGGCACGTGCGCGCACGACACCACCGATGTCCGGGGAGACGATCATCAGGTTCTCAAAACGCTGGTCCTCGATATCGTCGACCAGTACGGGCGAGCCGTAGATGTTGTCGACCGGGATATCGAAGAAACCCTGGATCTGGTCAGCGTGCAGGTCGACGGTGAGTACACGGTCGATACCGACGACAGTGAGCATGTCAGCGACGACTTTGGCGCTGATGGCTACACGTGCCGAACGCGGACGGCGGTCCTGGCGGGCGTATCCGAAGTAAGGAATCACGGCGGTGATTCGGGATGCTGAGGAGCGGCGGAAGGCGTCGGCCATCACTACCAGTTCCATCAGGTTATCGTTGGTCGGGGCACAGGTCGGCTGAATAATGAAGACGTCTTTACCACGAACGTTTTCATTGATCTCAGTGCTGATCTCGCCGTCGGAGAATTTACCGACAGAGACGTCACCGAGAGGGATATGCAGCTGACGTACTACACGCCGAGCCAGATCGGGGTTGGCATTCCCCGTAAAGACCATCATCTTGGACACGCGCAGTACCTGGAGGCTGAGGGTAACCTGGATGAGTATAAGGAAAATGGCAGGGGCGGCTGGATTCGAACCAACGCATGGCAGGATCAAAACCTGCTGCCTTACCGCTTGGCGACGCCCCTGTATCTGTTGCTGCGAACGCTTATGCGCTCGACTTCTTGATCAGACTTTGCAGCTTGCGATGCAACATCGAAATATTGCTTCCTTTCGCCACAAACCCTGTTTGGGTCGCTGAAAGAAGGGCCAGAACTTTATCAGCTTCGGCTTTGCTTGGGAAGGCCCCAAACACACAACTTCCAGTTCCGGTTAGCCGAGCTTCAGTGAATTTGCCCAGAGAATTCAATGCATTGCGAACTTCCGGGTAACTCTGCTCTACCACCGGTTGGCAGTCATTTCGACTGTTTCCCTCGGGAACGGGGCGCATCTTAAGGGGCAGTGAATCACGTGTCAACTGCGGATGTGAAAAAATTTCTGCTGTGCTGACAGACACTTGCGGCACCAGCACGACATACCAGGGCTCGCTCGGGTCGACCGGGGTCAGTTGTTCGCCCACGCCCTGGGCGAAGGCGGCATGGCCGCGCACGAACACCGGTACATCGGCACCCAGGCTCAGGCCCAGGCTGGCCAGGCGGTCTTCGTCCCAGTCCAGTTGCCACAGGTGGGCGAGGGCCAGCAGGGTGGTGGCGGCATCCGAGCTGCCACCACCGATGCCGCCCCCCATGGGCAGTACCTTGGTCAGCCAGATGTCGGCGCCCAGCGTTGTGCCGGATTGCGCCTGCAGCATGCGCGCGGCGCGCACGATCAGGTTGCTGTCGTGCGGTACCGCCTCGATCTCGGTGTGCAGGCGGATCACGCCGTCGTCTCGCACGGCGAAACGCAGCTCGTCGCCGTGGTCGAGAAACTGGAACACGGTTTCCAGCTCGTGATAGCCGTCAGCGCGGCGGCCGATGATATGCAGCCACAGGTTGAGCTTGGCCGGGGCGGGCAGGGTGAGCGTGTGCATGAATCAGTGCCCCAGCTGGCGCGGCTGCCAGTCCTTGACCACCAGGGTAACGTCGAGGTCCTTGCCGTGCAGCTTCAGGCGTTCGGGCAGCCAGTAGCCGTTCTGTTCGGTGTAGCTCAGGTACTGCACCTGCCAGCCATCCTGGTCGAGGCTGGCCAGGCGGCTGTCGCCGTCCAGGGTCAGTTTGCTCTTGCTGTCGGGGGCGGGCAGGCCGCGGACCCACCAGACCAGGTGCGACACCGGCAGTTGCCAGCCGAGCTGCTCTTCCAGCAGGGCCTCGGGGCTGCTGGCCTCGTAGCGGCCCTGGTTGGCCACTTCCAGCACCACGCCACCGGGGCGGCCGGTCAGGCGTGCGGCGCCACGGCCCAGCGGGCCGGCCAGGCGAATGTCGTAGTAGTCCTGGCGTTGTAGCCAGAACAGCGTGCCGCTGCCGGAATCACGCGGGGCGCGGATGCCGACCTTGCCGTTGATCTGCCAGCCATCGAGGCTGCTCAACTGCTCTTTATGGGTACGCCACTGCTGCGGGTTGCCGTGGCCCTCCAGGGCCTCGCGGCTACCGAAGCCGGCACAGCCGGCCAGCAGGGCGATCAGGGTGAAGGTAATGCAATGGCGAAGGAACATGGCGTTAAAGGGTCTCGGATCCGGTCAGGCGCAGGAGGGTCTTGCGCAGGATGGGGCTGTCGGCCTGGGCGTCGAAGCCCTTGGCCCAGACCTGGCGGGCTTCGCGGCGCTTGCCGTTGGCCCACAGCACTTCGCCCAGGTGGGCGGCCACTTCGTGGTCGGGGAAGCTGGCGAAGGCCCGGCGCAGGTACGACTCGGCCTCGTCGAGGTTGCCCAGGCGGTAATTGACCCAGCCCAGGCTGTCGAGTATTGCCGGGTCGTCCGGGGTCAGCTGGTGGGCCTTGTCGATCAGCGCCTTGGCTTCGCTGTAGCGGGTGGTGCGGTCGGCCAGGGTATAACCCAGGGCGTTCAGAGCCATGGCATTTTCCGGTTCGCGGGCGATGATCGCGCGCAGATCCTTTTCCATCTGCGGCAGGTCGTCACGCTTTTCCGCCAGCATGGCGCGGGTATACAACAGGTTGAGGTCGTCCGGGTAGCGCTGGATGGCCTGTTGCAGGACCTGGCTGGCCTGGGCGTCCTTGTTGTTGTTGCTGTAGCTTTCCGACTCGATCAGGTACAGCTGGATGGCGTAGTCCGGCTGCGCCTCGCGGGCCTCGGCGAGCAGGCGCGAGGCTTCGCTGCCGCGGCCGTTGGCAACCAGGATGTCAGCCTGGCGCAGCTGCGCCGGCAGGTAGTCGGGGCCGGGGCCGACCAGGGCGTATTCACGCAGGGCGCCGGCGGGGTCGTGGCGTTCCTCGCGGATGCGGCCCAGGTTCAGGTGCGCGGCGTCGACATTGCTGTCGCGCTCGATCAGCTCCTGCAGGTAGCCTTCGGCTTCATCCCAGTCTTTGTTTTCCAGGCATACCAGGGCCAGCGAATAGCGCAGTTCGTCGTCGTCGGGGTATTGCTGGACCAGGCTGAGGAATTCGCCCTTGGCATCGGCGATGCGGTCCTGTTCGACCAGGGTGCGGGCGTAGGTCAGGCGCAGGCGTTTGTCATCCGGGTTGTCGCGGATCGCCCCGCGCAGCAGAGGCAGCGCTTCCGGGCCGCGGTCCAGGGCCTGGAGCAGGCGGGCGCGCAACAGGATCGGGGCGATTTCGCCGTTCTGCGCCGGGTGCGCTTCGAGCAGGTCGAGGGCTTCCTGGGCCTTGCCGTCCTGGTTCAGCAGCAACGCCTTGCCGAACACCAGCTGGCTGTTGTCCGGGTATTTGACCAGCAGGCGGTCGAAGCTGTGCATCAGGCCGTCGCGGGTGCTCTGGTCGGTTTCGGCGGCGGACAGGGCGAGGAAGTCGAAGTGGGTGTCGCCCTGGCCTTGCAGCACCTTCTCCATATAATTCATGGAGTCGTCATAGCGGCCGGCACGGGCCAGCTGGATGGCGGCGGCACGTTGGGCGTCGAGGTTCTGCGGGTCGTTCCTGGCCCAGATCAGTGCGCTGTCCAGGGCCGGCTCGTCGGCGCCGAGGTATTCGGCAATCCGATAGGCGCGTTCGGAGACGCCCGGGTCCTGGGTCTTCTCGGCCTGGTCGGCGTAATTGGCCAGGGCGATGTCGAAGCGGTTGCGCTGCCCGGCCAGTTCCGCCACCAGCAGGCTATAGAGCGTTTCCTGTTTGAACGAGCCATACACCACGGGCTTCTCCGCCTCGCGCTTGGCGGCCTCGGCAGTGGGAGGCTCGGCCTTTTGTGGGGCCAGGCTCTGGCAGCCCTGGAGCAGGGCGAAGGCAAGCAGCAATGCGTATGGTTTGTTCATAAAAGGCTTTAGAAAGACTCACCGGCGGTCGGAGCATGATGACACAAGCGCGGGGGCAAACCCACCTGCGAAGGTATGAAGCTATCGCTTCGCTCATGAAGACCGCGCCATGCACGGGTGGTTCGTCCCAGAGCAGTCACGATGGTACCTGGACTGTTGTTTTTGCTCTGGTTCTTGCTCTTGCTCTTGCTTTTGCTTTTGCTTCTAAGCGCGCA